>NZ_JBYSXB010000011.1:0-122643 GCF_058781765.1 Arthrobacter sp. FW306-1B-G06A
CCCCGTCCCCGAGCTCGGCCCCCGCCTGCCGGACGACGAACGCCTTCGGCACCTCTTCGCCGTCGTCCGCGTGGGTGCCGATGACCGCGGCGTCCGCAATCCGCGGGTGGGTGAGCAGGAGCGCTTCGAGCTCGGCGGGCGCAATCTGGTAGCCCTTGTACTTGATCAGTTCCTTGAGTCGATCGACGATCGTCACGACGCCGTCAGCCGTAACGGTCGCTATGTCGCCGGTGCGGAGGAAGCCATCCGGATCGATAGTCGCCGCTGTTGCGTCGGGCCGGTTCAGGTAGCCGAGCATGACCTGCGGGCCGCGGACAAGGAGCTGCCCGGGGGCGCTCGGTCCTTCGGCCGGGATGTCGATTTCTTCGTCCGTGGCGGGGTCGAGGAGCTTGCACTCGGTGTTCGGCACGGCGTAACCCACCGAGTCGAGCGGGACGTTCTCGGCGCCGTCGCGCGGGATGGCGTGGGAGACTGGGCTCAGCTCGGTCATGCCATAGCCCTGGAGCATCGTGCATCCGAGGCGCTTCGCAACAGCGTGTCCCAGTTCGCCATCGAGGGGAGCTGCTCCTGAAAGCACGACGCGCACGGACGAGAGATCGTATTGGTCCACCAGCGGATGCTTCGCCAGTGCGACGGCGATGGGCGGAGCGATGAAGAGGTACGTGCAGCGGTGGTCCTGGGTGATGCGGAGGAACTCGGCGAGGTCGAACTTCGGCATCGTGACGAGCCGGGCCCGCTCGCCGAGGGCCAGATTGAGCAGCACTGTCAGGCCGTAGATGTGGAAGAACGGCAGGACGGCGAGCAGCACGTCGTCGGGAGTCACGCGGAAGAAGGCACTGGACTGCGCGACGTTCGCCACGAGGTTGTACTGGCTCAACAGGACGCCCTTCGGTGTGCCGCTCGTGCCCGAGGAGTAGGGCACGACGGCGGCGGCATGCGGATCGACGCTCAGCGTGGGCGCGGGAAGGCCGGCGTCGATGATGTCCGCGAGCGAGGGATGACCCGCGGCCGAGGCGAGGTCGCCGCCGTCGAGCACCACGAGGCGCTCCGCCGGAATGCCGGCGGCCTGGGCGGCGGCCGCCGCGCGTTCCAGGAAGGGCGAGACGGTGAAGAGCCAGGAGGCGCCGGCGTCGCTGAGCTGGCTGCCGACTTCATCGGCGGTATACAGCGCGTTGACCGTGGTGACGACGGCGCCCGCGCGGAGGACCCCGTGGAAGACGACCGCGAACGCGGGCACGTTGGGGCAGAAGAGGCCCACGGTGGTCCCGGGGCCGGCCCCGTGGCCCGCGAGCCAGCCTGCGGTCGCGTCGATTCGGCTGACGAGTTGCCGGTAGCTCATTTCCGCGCCGGACGTGCCGTCCACGAGTGCGATCCGGTCAAGGTCCTCGCCGCTCAGCCCACCGAACAGATACTCATAGATCGTGACTTCGGGGATCTCGACATCAGCGTACGGGCTGGTGAACATTGCGGCTCCTTCAGCGCACGACGGCGGGAGTCGCCGTCGTGCGTCCATTACACCCGGCGGCGCGGGGCCGGGACAAGGGGCGCCGCGGCGGGATGGCCTGCAGCTTCCGGCTTCACGCCTCGTCTAAACCGGTGCGGGATGGTCGACCAGGGCGGGAGTATGCCAGGGTCGGGTGCGATCCCTTTGGGGGAGGGGACTGTGGTGCCGCGGCGGTGCGGGAAGCGGTGGCATCGCGGTGGGACCGGCTTGCCGAGCAACGGGGACCGGAGGCGTGGGCGCTGGTCCGCATAGTGGGACTTCGGGGCAGAGATCGGTGATCAGGCCCATTCCTGCGTATTCGCGGACGTCACTGATGCCGCTCACTGCGGCGCGCTTGTCGGGAAAGGACTTGGAGACGGCTACCACCGTTCCGTCCGGCGCCTTGAGCCTGAATCTGAAGCTCGTGTCCTCGTCGATGAAGAGTTCAAACGTCCCGGTCATGCATATCCTCCTGAACAGCGGGCGGCGCGTGACGCCCGGTAGGTCTCGCCGGGACCGGGGCGCGACGTTGCGCCCCGGTCTTTCAGCCGGCAAATGGATCATCTGACTCACAGTGCGTGGTGCTCGCCACACGGTGTAGTTAACCAAAATACGGTGAAGAACCCTGGCTGGCTAGTGCAATGGACGGCCCAATGGTCACCGTTGCTCGAGGATCCGGTGCGCGGCGTCCTGGGCCGCCAATGCCCTGTCGTCTACAATTTGGCCGGGCAAGTGGCCGGCGGCGGCGATGGCCCGCCGCAATTCCGCCACGGTACGAGGGGTGCCCGCGCCCCGGTGCGCCATCGCGTGGCAGTTGGCACACAACGGGACGAGGTCCGCGATCGGGTCCAGCCGGTAGTCGCTGCCAAGCTGTGAAACCGGAACCACGTGATGGACGTGGATGTAGTCTTTGCCGATGTCGCCGTAGCTTACTTCGAAGGAGAAGGTGCATGCGGCACAGGACGTTCCGTGGAAAGCCAGGCAGATGCGGCGGGCTTCAGGGTCCCGCTCGTAGCGGTTCGTTTCAATGCGGCTGACGGCTCCTTCCGGGTAGGTCCCCGGAACAGTCTGGAACGGCTCGGACGCCGCTGGGCCGTGCTCCCGCCACACGCGCTGAAGAGCAGGTTCTGACGATGACGGAATAGACCGCCCCGAACCGCGGAAGCGATTCCAGGCCACGTCCGGCACCTCCCTGGAGAGGACACTCGACGGGATCTGGCCGCCGAGGGGGAGCAAGGCATCGAAGGCCACGCTCACGTACCGCGCAATACCCTTCGGCTCGGTGCTTTGTGGCACTTCGTAGCTTTCGGACATCACGACGCTGTGTCCGATCAGCCCGCGTCCGTGGGGTCCTCCGCCTTGCAGGAGAAGCCATGCTTGGTTGCCCGGCTGGATCTTCCGGTGTTGCCCGACGTTCCACCGCTCCAGGAATTGACCGGTTTCGGCGACCTGCTCGATCACAGCCTCGTAGTTCCAGTCGTTCCAAAGCCGTGGATTCCATCCCAGGATGATGGCTGCCATGGCTGCTCCTCCCTGCGTGCCGGTGAATCTATGCGAGCCGGGTCCGGACGATTTCGCTGACGGCCTTGCCGTCGAAGCGGCCGGCGACCTTTGCTGTGACGGGCTTCATCACGGCGCCCATCTGCTTGATCGTGGGTTCCTGGCCGCTGGCCTGCAATGCGGCGATTGCCTCGTCGACGATGCCCTCGACTTCGGCAAGCGTCAGCATTTCGGGCAGGTACGCCTCTATCACTTCTGCTTCGGCAATTTCCGCCGCGGCGCGCTCGGCCTCGCCGGCCTCCGTGTAAATGCGGGCAGTGTCCCTGCGCTTGGCGGCTTCCTTCTGCAGCAGTGCCGTCACCTGGGTGTCGTCCAGCTCGATGGGTGTCTTGCCGGACTTCTCGCGCGTCTCGATTTCGCCCAGGACGTTACGGACCGTCGTGAGCGCAGTTTTGTTGCGGTCCTTCATGTGGACAACGACGTCGGCGTGCAGGCGGTGCTTCAGGGTGCTCATGGTAATTCCCTCTACTTGGTGGTTGTTTTCATTCTTCACGGTCTTGACCGTCCGTGCGGAAGAGCCATGCAGGCGGCTGGACCGTTATCTAAAATTCTGCCTCCGGCGATCCCCCACGAAGGCCCTCAGCGACGTAGCATCAAGGTAGGCGGCTGCCAGGAGTGTGGCGAAATGTTTGAGAGATTTACGGACCGTGCCCGTCGCGTTGTTGTGCTTGCCCAAGAAGAGGCACGCATGCTCAACCATAACTACATTGGTACTGAACACATCCTGTTGGGACTGATCCAGGAGGGTGAGGGGGTCGCCGCCAAGGCGCTTGAGTCGATGAGCATTTCGCTCGATGGCGTCCGCGAGCAGGTGCAGGAGATCATCGGCCAGGGCCGCCAGGCCCCCTCCGGGCATATCCCCTTTACGCCGCGCGCCAAGAAGGTGCTTGAGCTCGCCCTCCGGGAAGCCTTGCAGCTCGGCCACAACTACATCGGTACCGAGCACATCCTGCTCGGCCTCATCCGCGAGGGTGAAGGCGTTGCCGCGCAGGTCCTGGTCAAGCTTGGTGCCGACCTCGGCCGGGTCCGCCAGCAGGTCATCCATTTGCTCTCCGGCTATGAGGGCAAGGACCCCAGCGGGATGGTCGCCGGACCGAGCCAGGCCGAGGTTGCTCCCGCCGGTTCGGTGGTGCTGGACCAGTTCGGCCGCAACCTTACCCAGGCAGCGCGTGAGAACAAGCTTGATCCTGTGATCGGCCGCGAACTGGAGATGGAACGCGTCATGCAGGTCCTCTCCCGCCGCACCAAGAACAACCCCGTGCTGATCGGCGAGCCGGGCGTCGGCAAGACGGCAGTCGTCGAGGGCCTTGCCCAGGCGATCGTCCGGGGCAACGTGCCCGAGAGCCTGAAGGACAAGCAGCTCTACACGCTCGACTTAGGCTCCGTGGTGGCCGGTTCCCGTTACCGGGGGGATTTCGAAGAGCGCCTGAAGAAGGTCCTGAAGGAAATCCGGACCCGTGGGGACATCATCCTCTTCATCGACGAGATCCACACGCTCGTGGGTGCCGGTGCCGCCGAGGGTGCGATCGATGCCGCGTCCATCCTCAAGCCGTTGCTGGCGCGTGGTGAACTCCAGACCATCGGGGCCACCACCCTGGATGAGTACCGCAAGCACATTGAGAAGGACGCCGCTTTGGAGCGCCGCTTCCAGCCGATCCAGGTCCAGGAACCGTCAGTGGCCGACACTGTTGAGATCCTCAAGGGCCTGCGTGACCGTTACGAAGCGCACCACCGGGTGACCATCACCGACGGCGCACTGGCGGCCGCGGCGAGCCTCTCGGAGCGGTACGTTTCGGACCGCTTCCTGCCGGACAAGGCGATCGACCTGATCGATGAAGCCGGTGCACGGCTTCGCATCCGCCGCATGACCCGTCCGCCGGAGCTCAAGGCGATGGATGCACGCATCGCCGAGGTGAAGATGGAGAAGGAATCCGCCATCGACGCCCAGGACTTCGAAGGCGCCGCGTCGCTGCGCATGAAAGAGCAGAAACTTGTCGCCGAGCGCCGGGAAAGGGAGCTCAAGTGGAAGTCCGGCGGCACCGACGGCAACGCCGAGGTGGACGAGGAGCTGATTGCCGAAGTTCTCGCGAACTCCACCGGCATCCCGGTCTTCAAACTCACCGAGGAAGAATCCAGCCGCCTGCTCAAGATGGAGGAGGAGCTGCACAAGCGCGTCATCGGGCAGAATGAAGCGATTAATTCCGTGTCGCGTGCAATCCGCCGCACGCGTGCCGGCCTGAAGGATCCCAAGCGCCCGGGTGGCTCGTTCATCTTCGCCGGGCCCACGGGTGTCGGCAAGACCGAGCTCGCCAAAGCATTGGCGGAATTCCTCTTTGCCGATGAGGATGCACTCATCACGCTGGACATGTCCGAGTACTCGGAAAAGCACACCGTGTCCCGTCTCTTCGGTGCCCCTCCGGGCTACGTCGGCTACGACGAGGGCGGGCAGCTGACCGAGAAGGTCCGGCGTCGTCCGTTCTCCGTGGTGCTGTTCGACGAAGTGGAGAAGGCCCACGCCGATCTCTTCAACTCGTTGCTACAGATCATGGAAGACGGCCGCCTGACGGATAGCCATGGCCGGGTGGTGGACTTCAAGAACACGGTGATCATCATGACCACCAACCTGGGCACCCGGGACATCTCCAAGAGCGTCGCAACGGGCTTCCAGTCTGGCACGGACACCACCACCGGGTACAACCGGATGCGGGCACGGGTCACGGAGGAGCTCAAACAGCAATTCCGTCCCGAGTTCCTCAACCGCGTTGACGACGTCATCGTCTTCCCGCAGCTCACGCAGGACGAGATCATCGAGATCGTTGACCTGATGATCCGTCGCTTGGAACAGCATCTGGCGGATAAGGACATGGGCATCGAGCTTACGGACGCGGCCAAGGTCCTGTTGGCCACCCGCGGCTACAACCCCGCCATGGGTGCCCGGCCGCTGCGCCGGACCATCCAGCGCGAGATCGAGGACCAGCTTTCCGAGAAGATCCTCTTCGGCGAACTGCACCCGGGCGACATCGTGGTGGTCGACGTCGACGGCGAAGGCGACGAGGCCAAGTTCACCTTCGCAGGCAACGCCAAACCGCGCATCCCCGACGCGCTGCCGGCCGTGGGCTGACACGGGTCAACAGACTGCGCCGTGCGGCCGCCGTCGTGCCTGCCTCAGAGAAGTTTGTGCCCGAGGCTGGTGAGCAGGCGCGCGACGGCGTTCTCCGCGGTTGGCGGCGGGCCGAAGACCTCGCGCTGCAGTGAGGTATCGGCGACGTAGCGGCCGGTCCCGAACCACTCCATCATCGCCTGAAAGTCCGGCCCCATCTGGTTGATCGGGTTAAGAACGAGCTCGATCTGCCGGCCGAGCATTCGGGAAGAGATATCGGCGATGTCCTGCATGGTGACCGGCCGGTCCCAGCCGATGTCGATGCGCTGCCCTTCGACGCCGCTCGCGTCGACTGCCGCCGCGAGGTACCCGGCGAGGTCACTGGCAAGAACGTACGTCAGGGGAACACTCGAAGACCCGAACCACCTGAGCCGCCCTTCGCTGAAAGGGTCGCCGAATCGAGCGATCTGCTCAAGGAAAGCGCCCGGGCGCAGGGCCACAAACGGGACGCCGAGCTCCTCCAGCCGATCCTCGGTCAGTTTCTTGTGCCAGAAGTGTGGAACCTCCGGGGTCTGATCGCACGTGAGGATGCTAGTGAGGACAAATCGGCGAATACCGGCGCGGCTGGCCGCGTCGACGAGGTTGATGTTGCCCACCGTGTCCGTGACAGGGGTGTCGCCTTCCCGGTGATGGGTGTATCCGGCCGCCGAGGTGATCACAGCGTCGACGCCGTCCATGGCGTGCGCAAGCGACTCCGGGTCCATCATGTCGCCACGGGCGATCGTGGCCCCTAGCTGCTCAAGGCGGCCCGCAACCGAACCGGGCCGCACCAACGCGCGGACCTGTTTTCCGCCCGCCAGCAGCCTCGACACCACCTGGCTGCCAAGCATCCCGGTGCCGCCGACCACAAGTACTGGTCCACGGTCGGTCATTTATTCCTCCACCTCGCCGCGCCACCCTCCGGTTTCGTTTCCACGCGACTCGATGAACTCCTTGAATTTCTTCAGGTCGGCCTTCACCTGCATCTCGTCTATCTGGAGTGCGGCTCCGGCCTTCTCCATAAAAGTCTCGGGCGACCATTCGAAATGGACCTTGACGTGCGTGTGGTTGTCGTCGAGCGGCGAAAACCTGATGATGCCGGCGTGCGATTTGCCGTCAATACTGCGCCACGCAATCCGGTCGTCGGGTTCCTGGTCGACTATCTCCGTATCGAAGGCCAGTTCCACGCCTCCTACCTTGGTGACCCAATGGTTGGTCGTGTCGCTCAACTGGGTTACGGATTCCACCCCGGACATGAATCGGGGAAACGACTCAAACTGCGTCCACTGGTTATAAGCCGTACGGACGGGGACCGCCACATCAATCGTTTCTTCAACCTTTCGCATCTTCCTCCTCGCTCGGACTTGCGTGGGCTGGCCGCAGGGATTGCCGCTCGGACCACCCCTCCGGGTAGCCAGCCACTCTTGAACGTTAAGCCTGCTGATAATCCAAGTCCAGACCTGCCACGACCGCTGGGCCCGGCGCCTCCTCAGGTCCGGGAGCGTCCGCGGCGCGCGACGGCGTCGATCGTCACGGCCGCGACGAGAACCAGCGCCGTGACCACGTACTTGGCCGGTGCGCTGTAGCCCTGCAGGCCCATGCCGTTATCGATCGTGGCGATCACCAGCCCGCCCAGGACCCCGTGCAGCACCTTGCCGCGGCCGCCGAACAAGCTGGTCCCGCCTATCACCGCGGCGGCCACGGCGTAAAGCACCAGCGTGCCGCCGTCGTACGAGGTCGAGACGGAACGGAGGCGCGACGCGTAGACGATTCCGCCGATGCCTGCAGTGAAGGAAGCGAGGATGAAGGCGAGGGTGCGAATACGGGCAAGGTTCACGCCTCCCCGCCGAGCGGCCTCGGCGTTGCCGCCAATGGCGTAGACGTAGCGACCGAACCGGGTTCGCCCAAGCAGCAGGGTCCAGGCGGCGAGGACTCCGAGCACCACGAGAAGGACCCACGGAACGCCACTGATTTCGACCAGGATTCCGCGGTCCGTATTGCAGAGCCAGACGATCGCCACACCGGCGGCGAGCACCGCCGCGATCTTCAGGGCGCTTACACTGGCGGGCGGCGCGACGAGCCCGGTGTTGCGCCGGCGGGCGTCCCGCAGCCACGTCCACGTGCTGAACGCTCCGACGACCACGAGCATGAGGATCCAGCTGGTGACCGGGCTGAGGTTGCCGCTCGCGATGTTGTTGATGACATTGTCGTTGATGGGCACGACGCCGCCGCTGCCAAGGATGATGAGCATCACGCCAAGCCAGCCGAGCTGGCCGCCAAGGGTCACGACGAACGACGGCAGGCCGAGCCGGGTGATGATCGTCCCGTGGAGCAGTCCGATCCCGGCGCAGCCAAGCAGGCCGACGGCGATCGCCGCCCACCACGGCCAACCGGTGGACTCCTGCACGAGTTCGGCCATAATGACGCCGCCCACTCCACCGACGTACCCGATGGACAAGTCGATTTCGCCGAGCAGGAGCACGAAGACCTGGCCCATTGCGAGCAGCATGAAAACGGAACCCTGGATGAGCAGGTTCACCATGTTCCCGGGCGTCAGGAAGTTCGGGTTCAGCGATTGGAATAGTACCGAGATGAGCAACAGGCCCGCGAGAACCGGAAGCACTCCGCTCTCGCCGCCCCGGACCCGCGCGAACGCAGCGCGGAAATATTCGGGGAGCGACGTCGCGGTGATGTCCGGATTCAACGCCAAGGCGGCCTTCCGCTTGGCTGCCGCCGTGGTCGGCTCGTCCTGGAGCACCGCCGCTGCGGAAGGGAGCGGACCCTTGGCGGCGGTGAGCTGGCGGTTCGACGGCGGTGGAGGCGCGAGTTCCGGCCTTGCCCGATCGGAGAACCCCGTGGTCATCAGGTCGACCACGATCTGCCGGTCCATTTCCGTGACAGGCCGGATAGCCACCAGCTGCCCGAGCCTGAGCACGGCGATGCGGTCCGCGACTTCGAACACGTCGTTCATATTGTGTGAGACGACGATGACGGCCACTCCACGGTCGGCGAGCTGGCGGATCAGGTGAAGGACCACCTCCGTCTGGGCGACGCCGAGGGCAGCGGTGGGCTCGTCCATGATGACGAGCTTCGAGTTCCACAGCACCGATTTCGCGATCGCCACCGACTGGCGTTGCCCTCCGGACAGCGACGCGACGGGTTGCCGGATCGACCGCACTGTTGTCACGGCCAGGCTCGTCAGTGTCTCCCGGGCCGCGATCTCCATGCTCTCCTCGTCGAGGAGGAAATGTCGCAGGCGTTCGCGGCCGAGGAACAGGTTCTGCACGATGTCGAGGTTGTCGCAGAGTGCCAGGTCCTGGTACACGGTCTCGATGCCGAGCGCCGCGGCTTCGTGCGGCGAGTTCAACCGTACGGGCTGGTTTTCCCAAAACAGCTGCCCGTCGTCGGGGGTGTGAATGCCGGCAACGCATTTGATCAAGACCGATTTGCCCGCGCCGTTGTCGCCGGCAAGCGCAGTCACCTTGCCGATCGGCACCTCAAGGGTGATGTCGACCAGTGCCTGCACCGGCCCGAAGTTCTTGTCGATGCCCTCCAGCCGAAGCAAGGGCCCGACGTCGGCGGGGTCCGGGGCTGCCAACTCACTCATCGTTCGGACTACTGGATACCTGCCGCGGTGCACGCGTCCTTCACTTGCGAGATGCACAGCGAAGAACTCGTTACGGCGCCGTCTTTGACGACAGTGTCCGCCATGTTCTTCGTGGTCACCCACAGCGGGGTCAGCAGGACCGATGCGACATCGGACTTCGCGGTGTCGTCCGTGGTCTTGCCGTTGACGAGGGTTGACGGAACGGTGACGCCCGCCCGAAGGTAGAGCGCTGCCGCGGCCGCAGCCTGGGCCTCAAAGTAGATCGGCTTGTACACCGTTCCGCACTGGTAGCCCTTCAGGATGTTCTGGAGGCCGGACAAGGACGCATCCTGTCCCGTCGTCGGGAAGGTCTTGGCGGGAATCTGCTTGCTCTGCAGGTAGGCGATCACCGCGTTGGCATTGTCGTCGTTCGGCGTGACAACCGCGTTGATGTTCGGGTGGGCAGTGTATTGCTGGGCGAACGTCGTCTGAGCCACTGACGGTGTCCACGTGCCCGCCGGCTCTCCTACGTTGACGTACTCGCCATTGTCGAAGTGCGGCTTGAGTACGCCGTTGTAACCTTCGGCGAACAGCTTCGCGTTGTTGTCGGTCGGGTCGCCATCCATGACCAGGATGTTTGGCTTGGTGACTTTCCAGTCAGCGATGCACGTGATTTCGCCTTGGCCGATGAGCTGACCAACCTTGACGTTGTCGAAGCTGACATAGGTGCGATCTTTTGTCCCGCCTTTGACGAGCCGGTCATAGTCGATCACTTTGACGCCGCGCGCACTGGCGGCCGCCTCGATGGCCGCGCCCGAACCGGAGTCCAGGGCGTCCACAAGCAGCACCGATGCGCCGGCCGTGATATCAGCCTCGGCTTGGGTCTGCATCGTGCTTGCGCTGCCCTGCGCGTTGTCGATTTTGAACTTGGAGGAATCGAGTCCCGCGGCTTCGAATGCCTTCTTCAGGAACGGGGCGTCGAAAGTCACGTATCGCGCCGAGGTTGTGGTGTCCGGCAGCAGTACGCCCACCATGCCCTTGCCTTGTGAAGCGAGCGACGTGAGCTGTTTCATTGCCGAGAAATCGGCCGTGAACGCATCCGCAGATATCTGCGGTACAGCTCCTCCGGAACTTGCGGTGCTCGACGACGACGAAGATGTGCCCGTGCTCGAACACGCGGCGAGTGCCGTGATAGCGATGGTTGCAATGAAGGCGGTTCCGGCGCCTCGTGCCGGGACCTTCATGTTTAGCATTTCTTTCCTTCTGTTGGTTGCGACTGCAGGCGACCTGGCGGGGTCGGGCCGGAACCTGGGCGTTGGCGGCGGACGCAAGTCCACGCCGGAGGCCACGGCGGTTCGCACCAACGGACGTCGCTGAGTCAGCACCGGGCTGACTGCGACTTTACGACCAGCGACTCGATATCACGGGGTCCTCTCCGGACGGACGTGCCGGGCGACGCCGGGCATGTCCGTCGATGTTGCTCTATGACTACGTTCTAGACCGGAAGTCCCCTCTTAGCAAGGCTTCGCGCGCGGCAGGATTCAACGACGGCGGTCCAATACCGCACGCGTCTGTCGGGAAGTAGCTGCGCGTGGATTTTGTTACACCAATACCGGAGTACTTGCTCGGTGCCCCGGAATGCAGTCCACATCACAGAGGTGGGTTCAATGAAGAAATGGACGCGATGGCAGGATTGGGTCACGGTTGTCGCCGGTCTCTATGCTGCTTTATCGGTCATCTGGACCACGGCCGCCGGCTCGTCGGCTGCCTTGATGGTCGTATTCGGCGTTTTGCTGATCGTTAGCGGTGTGATCAATCTGGCCATGCCCGGAACGCCGGTCATGGAGTGGGTGCAGGCGGCCTTTGGTGCCTTGCTGTTCCTTTCGCCGTGGCTAGGCTCGTACTCCATGCAAGCCGGAGTCGCTTGGACATCGTGGATCGCTGGCCTGGTGGCGCTCGTCGTCACCGCGATGGCGATCAAGCCCAGCACCGAGGAACATCGGCATCACATGGTCAGCCCTTCGCACTGAAGTGTTGAACGCGATGTCCTGAAACGCTGAACAGCGGAATACCGACCGGCGGGCCGTCATCGGACCCGCCGATCGCCGTTTATGCTCCCGTCTGCTTGTCTGTGATGCGGGGACATCCGCAGTTCAGACTGTCAGCACGGCGGCTCCGGTAACACGGCTAGCGGCCAAATCCCGCAGCGCCCGGTCGGCCTGAGCCAACGGATACGCCGTCGTGGTGGGAGCCAGCGGGATTTCCGCGGCCAAGGACCAGAACTCTTCGCCGTCTGCCCGGGTGTTGGCAGTGACGCTGCGGAGCTGCCGCTCATAGAAGAGATCGGCGGAATAGTTCAAGGGCGGTATGTCGCTGAGGTGGATGCCGGCAATGGCGAGGGTCCCGCCCCGGCCCAATGCCTTGAGGGCGACAGGGACGAGGTCCCCGGCAGGGGCAAACAGTATCGCCGAGTCGAGTGGGTCTGGCGGGGATTCGTACGCGTCGCCCACAAACACCGCACCCAGCTTCCGCGCCAGTTCACGGGCCGGCTCCGAACGCGTCATCACGTACACCTGCGCCCCTTGGTGGCGCGCCATCTGGACCGTGAGGTGGGCAGATCCTCCGAAACCATAGATGCCCAGTCGGCCACCCTCCGGAACAGCGGCCCGTTTGAGCGCCCGGTACCCGATGATGCCGGAGCACAACAGAGGGGCTGCCTGTTCGTCCGAAAACCGGGGCGGGATGGCATAGGCAAAATCCTCGGACACCGTGAGTTGTTCGGCATAGCCACCGTCCCTGTCCCAACCCGTGAAGACGGGGGAGAGGCAAAGGTTCTCGTCACCGCGGCGGCAAAACTCGCAGCTCCCGCAGGTTCCACCCAGCCAGGCCACTCCGACCCTGTCACCGCGCCGGAACCTCACGCACCCTTCGCCCGCCTCGCTGACTATTCCTACCGCCTCGTGGCCGGGGACTACATTCGGCATCCGAGGGGTGAGGTCGCCCTCTGCCAGATGCAGATCCGTGCGGCAGACACCACAGGTCCGGACTCTGACCAGGAGCTCATGCACTCCTGGTTGAGGATCGGGGCGTTCGCCCCAGACAAGCGGCCCGGATTCAATCGGAGCTGGTTCCCGGACCCACCACGCACGCATCGGCTTCGCCCCTCGCCGCTAGCCCTGATTCCGTGTGGTAGTGCCAGCCTTTGCGGCCCGCCGCTCCGCTTTCAGCAGGCGCAGGCCGCTGGCCAGCACGCCCACATGGCTGAACGCCTGCGGGAAGTTGCCGAGGAACTCTCCGGTGTCCGGGTGGATCTGCTCGGGTAGCAGGCCCAGTGAATTCGCACGGCTGCAGAGGGACTCATAGAGTTCATGGGCTTCATCCACGCGCCCTTGTCCTGCCAGGTTGTCCACCAGCCAGAAGCTGCAGAGGAGGAACGCCCCTTCGTTTCCGGGCAGACCGTCGGGAGAAACCGATGGCAGGTAGCGGAACAAAAGTCCGTTGCCGGCGTCGAGCTCCGCCGCGATCGCTTTCGTCGTGGAAACCATCCGGGGATCGTCGAAATCAATGACGTTGCGGACGGGAAGGGTCAAGAGCGACGCGTCGAGACCGCCGTTGCCACCTAGGTTCTCGGTAAAGGTGCGCCGCCGGGGATCCCATGATTGTGTCAGGGCAGCCTGCCGGATTTGACGGGCCGTGGCCTCCCACCGGCGTTTGGGATAGGGAAGCCCGTCCCTGCGCGCGATCTGGATGGCGCGGTCGATCGCGACGTAACATAACGCCGCCGAGTAGGTGAAGGCCCTGCTCTTGTCCCGGATTTCCCAAGGCCCCGAGTCGGGAACCCTCCAGCTCCTGATGGCCATTTCCACAATGGGTACCAATGCGGCCCAGAGCCGCTCATCCACTCGCTTGCCGCTGCCCGACCACTGGTAGGCGATATCGACGATTTCACCGTACACATCGTGCTGGAGTTGGTGGCGGGCGCCGTTTCCCCACCGGACCGGGGCCGAGCCGCGGTATCCGCGCAAGTGCGGGTCCTCGACCTCATCGGGCGGCTGGGAACCGTCCAGGGCGTACATGACGTGCGGGGCACCGTCCCGCTCGACGTTGGTCAGGACCCAGGCAAGGAAGACGTCCGCATCACTGGGATCGCCAATGCGCCTGAACACATAGTTGGAGAACGAGGCGTCGCGCACCCATGTGTACCGGTAATCCCAATTCCGGGACGTTCCCGGCCACTCCGGCAACGAAGAGGTAGCGGCGGCCAAGATGGCCCCCGTCTCGGCGTGGTCCAGCATCTTCAGCGTCAGGGCCGAACGCTTCATCAACTCCGCTTGGGAGCCTTCGCAATCCAGGTTTGATGCCCACCGGCGCCACGCATACACGGTCTGGTCAATGAGCTTCTTGCTCTCCGGATGCTGACGGAGCCGGAACCGCCCGGACCAGTGCAGGACCATGGTCAGGGTCTCTCCCGCGCGAAGCGTCAACTCGGCGGACAGGCCACGGCCGTCGGGGATGAGTTCAACGGAAGACCATAGGTAGACCTCGTGGACTCCGTCCTGCCGCCAATCAAACCTCCAGCCGGTAGCCAGGGTGTCAAAAGTGACACCGGTCTTCGGTATCAGGCTGATGCGCAGCGGGACGTCGCCGCCCACGGCTCGCGCGTGCCGCAGGAGTTCGGAACGGCCGGCCGGCACCGGCTCCGACAAGTCGGCACCCGCACGCAACGTCAGCCCGTCCGTCACCTGCAGCACGCCACGATCGGACACAAGGGACGTGACCAGCACGCAGGAATCCTCGGTGTAGCGCTGGGAGGATGCCAGGGTGCGAACAGGAGCTATTTCAAAACGGCCGCCTGATTCCGCGTCGAGGATCCCGGCAAGGAACGGTGGACTGTCGAATTCCGGCAAGCAAAGCCAGGTAATGGCGCCGTCCCGTCCCACCAAAGCGCAGGTGGACCCGTCTCCAATGAGTCCGTGATCCTCGATGGGCAAATACCCGTCCTGGTTAACCACCGGGCGCGCCGGGGCACCAGTGATCATTTTGTTCGCTCCTTTGGGTTCAGGCGAGGCTTCCTATATGGATTCTCTCGCCGTTCCCGCGTGCACGCCACAGTCCACCTATCCCGCAAGAAGCTGCGGGTTCCGCCCATGGCCTCAGGGAGTGAGCAGGACCTTGATGGAGCGCCGTTCGTCCATGGCGCGGTAGGCCTCGGGCGCTTCCTCGAGCGGCATCACGGTGTCGAAGACCCTGCCCGGATTGATCTTTCCGTCAAGCACGTCGGCGAGCAGTTCCGGGATGTAGGTGCGGGCAGGGGCCATGCCGCCGGCAATCGAAATGTTCGTGTCGAACAAGTAGCGCAAGGGGGCCTCAGCTCCGCCTGTCGGGACACCGACAAAGCCGAGGGCGCCGCCCGGGCGGACACTGTGCAGTGCCTGTTCCATGGACTCCTTGGTCCCGACGCACTCCAACACGGAGTCGGCCAAAACGCCTCCCAGCAGTTCGCGGACCTTGGCTACGCCGTCCTCGCCACGTTCAGCGACGATGTCTGTTGCGCCGAATTCGAGGGCAATAGCCTGGCGGTCGGCATGCCGCGACATCGCGATGATTCGTTCTGCTCCGAGCCGCTTTGCTGCGAGCACGCCGCAGAGCCCGACTGCGCCGTCGCCGACGACGACGACGGTCTTGCCGGGGCCGACCTTCGCCGCGAGGGCGGCGTGATGGCCGGTGGCCATCACATCCGAGAGCGTCAGCAAGCTCGCGCGGAGGGCGTCGTCGGGTTCCGTGATGCCGGGAACCTTGACGAGCGTGGACTCGGCGAGCGGCACGCGCACGGCCTGGCCTTGGCCGCCGTCGATCGCGTGACCGCTGTCATCCTTGCCGCCCCAACCTGCCAAATGATCGCAGGCAACTGTGACGCCGTTCAAGCATTGCGGGCAGGCCCCGCAGCTGACCACGAACGGAGCGATCACGAAATCGCCGGGCGCCAGGGTGGTGACGTCGTCGCCAATGCTTTCCACCGTGCCGATGAATTCATGTCCGATGGCCGAAGGCTGGTGGGTGGGCTTTACGCCGCGGTAGGGCCAAAGGTCCGATCCGCAGACGCAGGAGGCAGTGACTTTGACGACGACGTCGGTGGGCAGCTGGACCGTCGGGTAGTTACGGTCTTCAACGCGGATGTCGCCGGGACCGTGGATGATGGTGGCGCGCATGGGGCTCCTCAAATGGTGGTTGTTGGGCTTGAATCGAGTCTATCCCCGGCATGCCCGTGGTCTTGTACTGGCCGGTAGCTCAGCGTGGACTCGCTGCGGTCCTGTTCGTCGCTTGGCCTCCAGGTCACGCAGAATAGCTCCATGACAAAAAGCAGCGGGCGCTTACCACGGCTTGAAGACGTAGCGGAATTGGCGGGAGTCTCGCACCAGACCGTTTCACGGGTGATCAACGACCACCCCAACGTCAGCAAGGGCACCCGGGAGCGTGTCGAGGCCGCCATCGCCGAGCTGGGATACCGGCGCAATACTGCTGCGCGGAGCCTCGTGACCCGCCGTTCCCAGACCATCGGGGTCCTGGCGAGCGAGCTGGCGCAGTACGGCCCGGCGAACACCCTGCTGGGCGTCGAGCAGGCTGCGAGGGATGCCGGCTATTTCGTCAGCATCGCAGCCTTGAGGACGGTCAACCGGGAGGCGATCCTTGATGCGGTCCGGCATTTCCTGGACCAGTCCGTGGACGGAATCGTTGTGATCGTTCCCCATTCGGACACCCTGCTGGCGTTGGCGGAAGTGAAGGCCGGGGTTCCCGTAGTGGCCGTGGGGTCGCTGGGCGACGCGTCGGTCGGCGGAGCCATGGTGGACCAGAAGCGCGGCGCGGAATTGGCCGTGAGGCATCTGGTGGAGCAGGGGCACCGGCGGATCGGGCACGTGGCCGGCCCGCAGGACTGGATCGACGGCGTCGCCCGGGCCGAAGGGTGGAGCGAGGCCTTGCAGGCGGCTGGCCTTCAGGACGATTTGCTGGTGGTGGGGGACTGGAGCGCCGGCAGCGGCTATGACATCGGCAGGAAGCTTGCCGGTGAAAGGACCGCCACGGCGCTTTTTGTGGGAAATGACCAGATGGCCCTGGGCCTGCTGCGTGCGTTCAACGAGGCAGGTGTCCGGGTGCCCGAGGATGTTTCGGTGGTGGGTTTCGACGACCAGCCCGAATCAGGCTATTTCACGCCGCCTTTGACCACGGTACGCCAGGACTTCGAAGAACTCGGGCGGCGCTGCATGGACCTCATGCTGAGCGGTATGGAGGGCGGGGAAAGCGTCGGCGCCACGGTGGTGGAGCCAGAGTTGGTGGTGCGCCAAAGTACGTCGGCTCCCGCCTGATCGTATTCATGTTCATGTGGGAAGGACGGCTTGACGTGAATTTTGTTAGCGCTCACAATGGAACCAATCCGCAAGGCTGCGGGCTGGCTTATTGGAGGACTTCATGGACGTCACAGCGGACGGCAACGAACATTACGTCATCGGCGTGGACTACGGCACGCTTTCCGGCAGGGCCGTGGTGGTGCGGGTCAGGGATGGCAAGGAACTGGGAAGCGGAGTGTTTGAGTACCCGCATGCGGTCATCACGGAGGCCTTGCCGGCCGATCTGGCCGACGAGCCTGCTGGCCCGGCTGTCCGCCTTCCCGGCGAATGGGCGCTGCAGGTGCCGCAAGACTACCGCGACGTGTTGCGCCACGCGGTCCCCGCAGCGGTGCGCGACGCCGGGATCGATCCGGCCGCCGTCGTCGGGATTGCCACGGACTTCACGGCGTGCACGATGGTGCCGGTGAAGGCTGACGGCACTCCGCTAAACGAGCTGCCCGGCTTCGCCCGCAGGCCGCATGCGTATGTGAAGTTGTGGCGCCACCATGCGGCCCAGGAGCAGGCGGACCGCATCAATGCACTCGCCGCCGAGCGGGGCGAGGCCTGGCTGCCGCGCTACGGCGGGCTCATTTCCTCGGAATGGGAGTTCGCCAAGGGACTCCAGCTCCTGGAGGAGGACCCGGGCGCGTATGCGGCGATGGACCACTGGGTGGAAGCCGCCGACTGGATCGTCTGGCAACTGTGCGGGAACTACGTGCGGAATGCCTGCACCGCAGGGTACAAGGGCATCTACCAGGACGGCGCCTACCCGTCCAGGGAATTCCTGGCCGCCCTGAACCCGGGCTTCAAGGACTTCGTCGACACCAAACTGGCCCACACAATCGGCCGCCTGGGCGACGCCGCGGGTTACCTGACTGCCGAAGCCGCCGGCTGGACCGGCCTCCCGGCCGGGATCGCCGTCGCGGTCGGGAATGTTGACGCCCACGTCACCGCGCCCGCCGCCCGGGCCGTGGAACCGGGACAGCTCGTCGCGATCATGGGCACCTCCACGTGCCACGTCATGAACGGCTCCGAGCTTCGTGAGGTGCCGGGCATGTGCGGAGTGGTCGACGGCGGGATCGTGGACGGGCTCTGGGGTTACGAGGCCGGCCAGTCCGGGGTGGGCGACATCTTCGGCTGGTTCACCAAGTACGGCGTGCCGCCCGAATATCATGCAGCTGCCGAAGCCGCGGGCCTGGGCATCCACGAATACCTCACCGAACTCGCCTCCACCCAGGAGATCGGTGAACACGGACTCATTGCCCTGGACTGGCACTCGGGGAACCGGTCCGTCCTGGTGGACCACGAACTCTCCGGAGTGATCGTGGGCCAGACCCTGGCAACCCGCCCGGAAGACATCTACCGGGCGCTGCTGGAGGCCACGGCCTTCGGCACCCGCACCATTGTGGATGCCTTCCGGGACGCGGGGGTGCCGGTGAAGGAATTCATCGTGGCCGGAGGGCTGCTGAAAAACACGCTATTGATGCAGATCTACGCCGATATCACGGGGCTGCCCCTCTCCACGATCGGCTCCACCCAGGGTCCCGCGCTGGGTTCGGCGATCCACGCCGCCGTCGCTGCGGGGGAGTACCCGGACATCCGGGAAGCCGCGGCTGCCATGGGATCCGAGCCCGGCGCCGTCTACACCCCGATCCCGGAAAACGTCGCCGCCTACGAGGAATTGTTCCGCGAATACCGGACCCTGCATGACTACTTCGGCCGCGGAGCGAACGAGGTCATGCACCGGCTCAAGAAGATCCAGCGGAACGCGAGCAAAACGCTCCTCACCGCAGGGGTCTCCGCATGAGCGCCCTGCTGGGCACCATTGCCACGATCCGCCGCGAGGTCTGCGCGCTGCACGCCGAACTGACCCGGTACGAGCTGGTGGTCTGGACCGCGGGCAATGTCTCCGCCCGCGTCCCGGGGCATGACTTGATGGTCATCAAGCCGTCCGGGGTCTCCTACGATGCGCTGACGCCCGAACTCATGGTGGTCACGGACCTCCACGGGGTTCCCGTGGGCGGCGATGGCGACGGGGCGTGGGGCAATCCGGACCTTTCGCCGTCGTCGGACGCTGCCGCGCACGCCTACGTCTACCGGAACATGCCCGACGTCGGCGGGGTCGTCCACACGCACTCCACCTACGCGACGGCATGGGCTGCGCGCGGGGAGCCGATCCCGTGCGTGCTGACCATGATGGGCGACGAATTCGGCGGCACCATCCCGGTGGGCCCGTTCGCGCTGATCGGGGACGACTCGATCGGCCGCGGGATCGTGGACACGCTCCGGGCGTCCCATTCACCGGCTGTCCTGATGCAGAACCACGGACCGTTCACTATCGGCAAGGACGCCCGCTCCGCCGTCAAGGCCGCCGTGATGTGCGAGGAAGTGGCCCGCACCGTCCACATTTCCCGGCAGCTCGGTGAACCGCTGCCCATCGACGCCGGCCAGATCGAGTCCCTCTACAGCCGCTACCAGAACGTCTACGGCCGCTGACGCGCGCCACCCACGAACCTTCAAGGAGAAACGCATGCCCATCGCCCACAACACGTCCCTCGAACACTACGAAGTGTGGTTCCTCACCGGCAGCCAGCACCTTTACGGCGAGGACGTCCTCAAGCAGGTCGCCGCGCAGTCCCAGGAGATCGCCGCATCACTGAACGCGTCCTCCGATGTTCCGGTCAAGCTCGTCTGGAAGCCCGTGCTGACGGACGCGGACGCGATCCGCCGCACCGCTCTGGAAGCGAACTCGGACGACGCCGTGATCGGCGTTACCGCGTGGATGCACACGTTCAGCCCGGCCAAGATGTGGATCCAGGGACTGGACCTGCTCCGCAAGCCGCTCCTGCACCTGCACACCCAGGCGAACGTGGCCCTGCCGTGGGCGGACATCGACTTCGACTTCATGAACCTGAACCAGGCAGCCCACGGCGACCGCGAATTCGGGTACATCCAGTCCCGCCTCGGCGTGCCGCGGAAGACCGTCGTCGGGCACGTCTCCAACCCCGAGGTCACGCGCCAGGTGGGCGCGTGGCAACGCGCCTCCGCCGGCTGGGCCGCGGTGCGCACCCTCAAGCTGACCCGCTTCGGGGACAACATGCGCAACGTTGCCGTCACAGAAGGGGACAAGACCGAAGCCGAGCTGCGCTTCGGCGTCTCGGTCAACACGTGGTCCGTCAACGAACTCGCCGACGCCGTGCACGGCGCGCCGGAGTACGACGTCGACGCCCTCGTAGCCGAATACGAGCGCCTCTACGAGGTCGCACCGGAACTGTGTGCCGGCGGCGCCCGGCACGAGTCCCTGCGCTACAGCGCCCGGATCGAACTGGGTCTGCGGTCCTTCCTGGAGGCGAACGGCTCCGCCGCATTCACGACGTCGTTCGAGGACCTGGGCGCGTTGCGCCAGCTTCCCGGCATGGCCGTGCAGCGGCTCATGGCCGACGGCTACGGCTTCGGTGCCGAGGGCGACTGGAAGACCGCGATCTTGGTCCGGGCTGCGAAGGTCATGGGCGCCGGACTGCCCGGTGGCGCCTCGCTCATGGAGGACTACACCTACCACCTGACGCCGGGGGAGGAGAAGATCCTCGGCGCGCACATGCTCGAGGTCTGCCCCTCCCTGACCGCAGCCAAGCCGCGCGTGGAGATCCACCCGCTGGGCATCGGCGGCAAGGAAGATCCCGTCCGCATGGTCTTCGACACCGATGCGGGGCCCGGCGTCGTGGTCGCGCTCTCGGACATGCGCGACCGGTTCCGCCTCGTCGCGAATGCCGTCGACGTCGTCGACCTCGAGGAACCGCTCCCCAACCTCCCGGTCGCGCGTGCACTGTGGGAGCCGAAGCCCGACTTCGCCACCTCCGCCGCCGCGTGGCTCACCGCAGGCGCCGCGCACCACACCGTGCTCTCCACCCAGGTGGGCATGGACGTGTTCGAGGACTTCGCCGAAATCGCCCGGACCGAACTGCTCACCATCGACGACGGCACCACCATCAAACAGTTCAAGAAGGAACTCGCGTGGAACGCCGCCTACTACAAACTCGCCGGCGGGCTGTGAACGGCGAGGGCTTTTAACAAGAAGAAGCCCGGGCTAACGGCGCGTTGCCGTTAACCCGGGTTTTTCCGTATCTCTTTATTCATGGAACTTCTCACGCGCCTCGCGCTGTTGGCGTTCGAGCTTGGCTTCCGCTTCGGTCCTCCGCTGGCCGACGATGCGCATCTGGTGGGTGGTCGGGTGTTCGTATTCCTCCACGAAGGCGCCCTTTTCCCTCGGAAGGTAATGGCCGGGAGCCGGGGACGCGAGCTTTTGGTCTTCGTTTTCGCTCATGTCAAAATCGTCCCACCGGGCGGCGGCGGGCAAAAGGGGTTCGGCCCATAGTGCCGCAAGTGGAAGCGACATCCCGGTCTTCGGACCGGGATGTCGCTTGCCTTCTCACGAATTCACAAAGTCAGCCGAGGTTCAGGGCCGTCCAGGAGACGGGTGGCAGGGTGATTTCGACGACGCCGTCACGTACTACGGCACTCTTATTCGGGTGCAGCCCGACGCGGTTCGGATCGTTGAGCGTGTTCTTGGCGTATACATCCGCGTCCGAGAGCGTCTGCGCATCCAGGACGATCGCGCTGTCAAGAGCCGTGAGGTCGATGGTGACCGTTGCCTCTTCAGTCCGTGATCGGTTGACCAGGAAGACCGACGTCGCAGCGGCGTCCGCGTCGTAGGTCGCGACCGCGTCGATGAGCGGGACGGCACCGTAAGCGTCAGTGCTGTACTTGTCCGCATCCAGCCTCACGTCCAGGGCGACGCCCTTGGCCAGTTTGGAGGTCAACGCGAACGGGAAGAACGTGGTCTGTTTCCACGCGGGACCGCCGGGTTCGGTCATGATGGGAGCGATCACGTTGACGAGCTGCGCCAGGGAGGCGGACGTGACACGGTCGGCGTGCTTAAGTAGTGAGATCAGGAGGTTGCCGAAGACGACGGCGTCGGCTACTGAGTACGTGTCCTCAAGCAGTCGCGGCGCCTTGGGCCAGTTGTCCAGCCCTTCGATTTTGTCCACGTTATGGAACCGTTCGAGGTACCACACATTCCATTCGTCGAAGGAAATGTTGATGGTTTTGGCGCTCCCGTTGACAGCTTTGACGTGGTCCGCCGTCGCCACAACGGATTCAATGAAGTGGTCCATGTCGGTGGCGGAAGCAAGGAACGAGTCCAGGTCACCGTTCTTTTCTTCGTAGTAGGCGTGGCAGGAGATGTAATCAACGTCCTCGTAGGCGTGGGTGAGTACCACGCGCTCCCATTCTCCGAAGGTGGGCATATGGGCGCTCGATGAGCCGCAGACCACAAGTTCAACGGAAGGATCAAGCTGGCGCATTGCCTTCGCGGTCTGCGATGCGATTTTGCCGTAGTCGTCGGCAGAGCGATGGCCCAACTGCCACGGGCCATCCATCTCATTGCCGAGGCACCACATTTTGACGCCAAAGGGCTCCACCCGGCCATGAGCGGCCCGGCGGTCCGACAACTCCGTCCCGGAGCGGATGTTGGAGTACTCCAACAAGTCCAAAGCTTCCAGCGTGCCGCGGGTGCCGAGGTTGACGGCCAGCATGAGTTCGCTGCCCACCTTCTCAAGCCAGGTGCTGAACTCGTGCATGCCGATCTCGTTGGTTTCGGTGGAGTGCCACGCGAGGTCGAGTCGGTGGGGGCGCTGTTCCTTGGGCCCAACGCTGTCCTCCCAGCGGAACCCGGAGACGAAGTTGCCGCCCGGATAGCGGATGGTGGAAACACCGAGTTCTTTGACGAGCTCGATCACGTCAGTGCGGAAACCGTCGGCGTCGGCGCTGGGGTGACCGGGTTCGTAGATGCCGTCGTAGACACAGCGTCCAAGGTGTTCAACAAACGAACCGAAGAGGCGGGGATTGACTGCGCCCACTGCGAATTGTGGGTCGATCGTAAGGCGTGCGGAAACCATGGTCTGCTTTCGGTGAGAAGGAGCGGGAAATGAAGAGGTGCTTCAAGGGGCTATTTGAGGCTGCCGAGTGACAGGCCGCCCTGCCAGTACTTCTGCAGGGTGAGGAATGCCACCACGAGGGGAATGATGGAAATGAACGAACCGACGACGATCAGGCTCCAGAGCGAGTGGCCGCCCCCGTTGTTGGACGAAGCCAGCTGCTCCCAGAGCCCTATGCCCACGGTGAGCGGATAGAGCCTCTCCGTGGACAACATGGCCAAGGGCAGGAAGTAGTTGTTCCAGGTCCCAACGACGGAAAGCAGCAGGACGGTCACCAGCGCCGGCCGAAGCAAGGGCAACGAGACTTGGAAGAAGGTGCGGAGTTCACCGGCTCCGTCCACCCTGGCCGCGTCGAGCAGCTCGTCTGGAACCGCTTCTGCGGTGTAAACCCGCATCAGGTAGACGCCGAAGGGGCTAAGCAGCGACGGCAGGATGACCGCCCACACGGTATCGGTCAGCTTGAGGTTGGACATCAGGATGAATGTCGGGATGACCAGCGCCGTCATGGGGACCATCACGGCACCGAGCAACAGTGCGAACGTAAGGTTCCGGCCCCGGAACTTGTACTTGGCAAACCCATAACCGGCCAGGACCGAGATTGCGGTCGCTCCCAGACCGCCGCTGACAGCGTAGAGAAGGGAATTGCCCAGCCACTGTACGTACTCCCCGCCGTTGTAGGCGAAAAGCTCCTGAATGTTCGCGATCAGGTTGAAATTCTTGTCGAACCACATAGCGCCGGACGAGCCCGCGAAAAGTCCTTGGGCGTCTTTCGTGCTGGCGACGAAAAGCCACCAAATGGGAGCCAGGAAATATAGGACCAGGACGCCCAGAAAGGCATGAGCCACCACGTTGCGCCGCCGGGGCCGCGACAGCCGGGTTGCGGCCGGGAGATGTGTTGTCAGCGCACTCATGAGAGGTTGCTCCCTTTCTTGCGGGTGGCGAACATGAAGATGTACACCGCGATGAAGACGACGATGCCGAGGGAGAAGGATATGGCCGAGGCGTAGTTGAACTGGGCGTATCCAAAGGCCAAATTGAACGCGTAGATGTTCGGGGTGAAATCCGGGGTGATGCTGCCGTTGGCTACCGGCCCGAGGATTTGCGGCTCGGAGAAGAACTGCAGCGTCCCGATCAGCGCGAAGATGAGAATGAGCACAAGTGCCGAAGAAACCAGGGGGATCTTGATGCGGAACGCAACCTGCCTTTCGGAGGCCCCATCAATCTTGGCGGCCTCGTAGAGGGTCGGATCGATTCCCTGTAATGCCGCGTAGATGATGATCATGTAATAGCCGGCCCATTGCCACGTCACAACATTGAGAAGGCCGTAGAAGACGTTGTCCTGGCTGAGCAGGAAGGGCGCGGAGGCGTGGAACAGGGAGAAAAACTGCTCGAGGGGGCCGAATGTCGGACTGTAAAGAAAGCCCCACATCAGGGCACCAATGACGGCCGGCACTGCGTACGGCAGGAAGATCATGAGCCGGGAGAACCTTGCGAGCCGGGTGGTGAGGTGGTCGAGCACGAGGGCGGCTGCCAGGGAGACGGCCATCTGGACCGGGATGAGGACCAGGGAGAAGCGGACCACGAACCACACACCCTTGAGGAACTGTGGATCCGAGAAGGCGCGGAGATAGTTCTCCAAACCGCTGAACCGCGTCCCTGTCGCCAGGCCCTTGGTGAACAGGCTGAGGTAGAGGGCGTAGGCAAGCGGAGCAAGAAGGAACGCCACGAAAACTATTCCGAACGGTGCGATGAAGAGCCATCCGGTCCTGGCCCGCCGCGCATTCATCTTGTCGCTGCGGGAGCGGGTCCTGCGTTCGGGCGGGGGCGCGGAATTCACTTTGTCCGGGGTGGAAGTGTGTGGCAACGACGTCACCGTTGACCCGTGAACTGCCATGAGCTGTCCTGCAACTTTCTCTTGATCGATTCCGCCCCGTTCCGCCCACCCGGGGCCGGCGGAACGGGAGGAGCTGTCAGTTGACTGTGAACCCTTGGCTCTTCGCGTAGTTCACCATGATGCCCTGCAGCTCGGTGGCTGCTTCGTCCCCGCTGACTTTGCCGGCATTGATCTTGACCGTCTCTGCCTGCAGTTGCGCGTAGTAGTAGACGCTGAACGGGCTGTAACTGAATCCCTTGTAGGCATTTTCGGCCGGTATGTAGATGTCCTTGTTCGCGGTCTGTCCGCCAAAGAAGTCGACGGCGTTGTTGGTGAACGCGTCCGACTTCAACACATTCTGGTTGAGCGGGAAGATCGTTTGGGTCTTCCAGCCGTCCGTCAGCGAGGCGTCGTCGGCGTAGAGGCCCTTGGCGACTTCGGCGGCGAGCTTCTGGTCACCGGCCTGTGAGGTGACGGCAAAGGTGGATCCTCCCCAGTTCACGGAGACCGGGTTGCTTGCATCCCATTGGGGGAGGGGCGCCGCAGCGAATGTTCCCTTCTCGTTGCCCTTACCCACTCCGGACCCGGTGAGGTAGCCGGGAGCCCATGCGGCGGAGATGTACGTGGCGTACTTGCCGCCGATCATTCCTGAAATGTAGTCGGTGGTGAACTGGTCCTGGGTGGCGACCAGGCCCTTCTTCACGAGTCCCGCCCAGTAGTTCAGCACGTCCTTGGCCGGCTGGCTGTCGAGGTGGATGGAGATGTTCTTCTGGTCCGCCAGGTCATAGGTGAAGGGAACGGCGCCCTTTTGGGCCATGAGGGCGGTCAGGGCTGCGGGGACATTGCTGCCAAGGTCTCCGAAAGCAGGGCCGCCGGCGTCCTTGACCTTCTGCGCGGCCGTTTCGTACTCGGCCCACGTCGTCGGCGGCTTGATGCCGTACTTGTCCAGGATGTCCTTACGGTAGATCATGGCCATCGGCCCGCCGTCGACCGGAATGGCGTAGACCGAATCGCCCTGCGAGACGTCCTTCCAGGAACCCGCGCTGAAGTTCTTCTTGACGTCTGCGGCGCCATACTTGCTCAGGTCCACAAGCGCGTTCTGCAATTCAAAACCCGTCAGCTGGTCAGCCTCGAGCATGATCACGTCAGGGGCTCCCTTGCCGGCCTGGATGGCTGTTTGGAACTTCGCGTACTCCGGGCCACCCTGGCCGGCCACGGTCCAGCAGACCTGGACATCGGTGTGGGAGTTGTTGAAGTTGTCGACGACCTTGGCCATGTTGGGGTACCACGCCCACACGGAGACCTTCGGAGCATCGGAATGGACAATCTTGTTCGTGCAATTGGTGGTATTGGAGCCCGCACTGGCGGCATCCGCGCCACCACTGCACCCTGCCAATGTGGCGGCAAGGGCAGCGGCTGACACTGCTGCGGCGATTGCTTTCTTGTTCACGTAGTTTCCCTTCGGTCGTGCATGGACGTCGTCGTCGGAGGTGGAGCAGCGAGGGCAGGCCGTCTTCCAGCCAATGGATGGTGGTGGGACTTGGACGGACTCGGCGGATGGGGGACAAGAGACATTTCCGAGCTTTTACATCGATGTAAGTAATCGTTGTAAATCCATGATGATGTGACTGGACTTACATGTCAAGAAGAAATCGGACGGCGTCTTCGGCGGGCTAGATCGCCGTGGATTCCCGGCTGATGACCTTGAACCCGGCTTCAAACTCGCGGGCAGGCGTTGCTTCGGCCGCGCCGTCGATTCGTTCCAGGAGCATCGCGACGGCGGTCTCGGCGATCTCCCGACGGCCCGGATCTATGGTTGACAACGTCGGGAGTGAATACCGGGTTTCGTCGATGTCGTCAAAGCCGATGATCGCCACATCCTCAGGGATTCTCAGTCCAGCATCCTGCATGACACGCATCGCCCCTAGGGCGATCGAGTCGTTGAAGGCCACGACGCCGTCGAACTCCAGCCCGGACTCCAGGACGTGCCGCATTGCCTGGGCGCCGTCGGAACGGTGCCACGACTGGACGTCGATTGCCAGTTCGTCCCGGTAATCCAGCCCCGCCTTCTGCAAGGCGCGGCGGTAACCTTCCAAGCGAAGCCCGGCTGAACCGATGACTTCATTTCGGTGGGCACCAAAAGCGAGTAGTTTCGTTCGTCCGCGTTGGAGGAGGTGGTCGGTAGCTGCCTGCGAAGCCTCGATGTTTTGCATGGTCACGTGGTCCGTGGGGCCGTGAAAGATCCGCTCACCCAGGAGGACCATGGGAGTCGGAATCTCGATGAGGCCTGCGTCTTCCTGGCTCAGGCCGAGCACGCTGTACAGGACGCCATCGACCATTCGCATCCGGGGGCCATGCAGGATCTCCAGCTCGCGCGTCCGGGAGCCTCCGCTTTGCTCGATGATCACCACTTTCCCGCGTTTTGAGGCGGCCGTCATGACGGCATCGGCGAGCTCGGCAAAATAGGCATTCTTCAGATCCGGGATGATGAGGCTGATGACATCCGTGCGTCCGGACCGCAAGCCCCGGGCCGAGAGATTCGGCTGATAGCCGAGTTTCTCGATGGCCAGCAAAACCCGCTCGCGGGTCTCGGCTTTGATGTTTGGATGGTCATTGATGACGTTCGATACGGTTTTGATAGACACATCGGCCGCCTGGGCCACATCCCGCATGGTAATTGCCACTTTTCCTTCTTCCGCGCACGTCAGCGACCGTCCTTAGCTGAAGATTACAACGTTGGAAAGCGTTTGGGCCGAAACGGCACCGAGCTGCAGGATGGGTAGGTGCCAACCCGGTAGTGGGTGGATGATGGCTGGATGAGCGAAGACAGCGGTTCCCGTCCGGATTTTTTCACCCGGTTCACCACCAAGGTGGCCAAAGTTCTCGGCCACGCCTGGGTGTTCAGCGCGGCAGTAATCATCCTCATTGTTTGGGCGTTTACGGGACCACTCCTGGGATTTTCGGATACCTGGCAGTTGGTCATCAATACCGGCACTACCATCGTGACGTTCTTGATGGTCTTCATCATCCAAAACACCCAGAATAGAGACAGCGCCGCCCTCCACGTGAAGCTCGACGCCGTGATGCGTGAACTCCGGATCACCAACTCCAAGCTTTATCAAGCTGAAGACGAAGGCGAGAAGGAGCTCGAGGAGCAGCGCCGACGCATCGAGCAGGAGGCCGAGTCCGATTAGCCGGATCGGGGTCGTGGAGTGCTGGCGGTTCCTACATGAGCCACTGGACCGAGACGTTCATCGCGAGCAGGGCATTCGTCAGCGGCGCAAGTATCGACTCGTCTGCCTCCATGCGGTGCAGCGTCTCGAGGAATTCATCCACCTGGATGTTCGTGAACCCGCCGTCCCGGAGTTGCTGGACGGCAAGCTCGGTATTCTGCTTCCGGGTGTTGCTGAATCGAGGGGTTACCTCTGGCTGTACCGGTTCCGAATCCATTGACTTTGCTTGCCCCCGCAACCTATCCCTGTCGGTATGACGCTCGCGCACAGCGTATTCCTGCATTACGAATGCTACTATCTCGCGGGCCGAACTGGAGCAACGGCAAGTCCGGCAGCCAATAGCATGGGTCAATGATGGATAACTCGTCGGTTCCTGGCGCGTTGAAACACGAGGTGGCCCGTGACCCTCGCCGCGTCCACTGGATGGAATTGTTCTTCGACCTCGTCTTTGTGGCTTTCGTCGGGCAGCTTGCGCGCGGGATCCACGGCGACCCCGGATGGGCTGAGTTCGGCACCTTCGTCCTGCTTTTCTTTCCGGCGTGGTGGGCTTGGGTGAACATTGTCTCCGTAGTCAACCTCCTGCCAGGTTTGTCGTCCCGGGCTCTGGGCGTCGCGATGCTCGCGGCGATGGCGGCGGCGAGCATCATGGCCGCCGCCGCGCCCGGTGCCTTTGGCGAACGCGCTTGGGCCTTTTCGCTGGCCAATGCCGCCATTCGCGTGGTTCTGCTGATCTTGTGGCTGTACCAGCACAGTGAAAATTCGGCCGAATTTCCGTGGCGGATCTGGATCTACAACGGCGGCACGGCCGTCCTCTGGCTCATCTCCGCCTCCTTGCCTCTCCACATTGCCGTCGTTCTGTGGGCCGCCGCGATCGTTGTCGAGATTGGCATGATGGCTCTTAGCGCCCGCCTTTGGCCTGACCGCGGCATCGCTGGCATCAACATCGAGCACGCATCCGAGCGGCTTGGCTTGTTCGTCATCATTGTGCTCGGCGAGTCCATCTTCACGATCGTCACCGAGGTGTCTGACGATTGGGGCCCGGGCGCAGGCCTGCTCGGTGCGCTCGGATTCATCGTGGTTGCCCTGCTCGGCTGGGCATTCTTCCAATACGGCACGGGGACAGTCACGGCAGGGCTCGAGCGACTGCAGGCCCGGTCCGATTTCGCCGGGATCCTTCAGACAACGTTGTTCATGCCGTTTCTTCTGGTTTTGGGGGTAACTGCAATCGCCGGGGCCATTGCGACGGCCATTCCAGCCCCCTATGAGCACTTGCCCTTCGGTTCCGGGATTTCTCTCGGGGGAGGTCTGGCCCTCTTCTATGGTTGCAATGCGATCGTGTCGCTTCGCTACGGACAGCCTCCGCGCGCGGTGCTGCCGTGGGCGGTGCCGACCGTGGTGATCGCCGTGTTGCTCATACCGGTGAGCGCTGTGGTTCCCGCCGCCGTCGCGTTGGCCCTCGCAGTGGTTGTCCTGCTCCTTGTCACCGCCTACGTCGAGATTCAGAGGCGACGGCGGCACGCCCCAACTAGCTGACAGTTGTTGTCGTTCTGGGGCCTCAATACGACAACAACTGCTAGTCAGTTGGGTCAGCCGTTGATCACCTGGGGGACCCCGAGGGCTTTGAGGCCTTCGACGCCGAATTCCAGGCCATAGCCGGATTGCTTGGCGCCGCCGAAGGGGACCCGCGGGTCGACGTTGCCATGTTTGTTGATCCATACGGTTCCGGCCTCAAGGCGGGCGGCAACGTCACGGGCAGCGTCCAGGTCGGAGGACCAGACGGAGGCGCCGAGTCCGACGTCGAGCGCGTTCGCCATGGCGACGGCCTCGTCCACGGTGCCGTAGCGGATGATGGGCAGGGCCGGGCCGAACTGTTCCTCGGCGACGAGGGGGTTGCTGTTGTCGATGTCGGCTACGAGGGTGGTGGGGTAGAAGTTGCCGGGCTGGCCGTCGTCGGGGTTGCCGCCGAGCAGGATGCGGGCGCCGGAATCGCGGGCGGCATCCACGAGCTTCGCGACGATGTCGAACTGCTGCCGGTTCTGCAGCGGTCCCAGCACGTTCGCTTCGTCCAAACCAACCCCCATGGGCATCGCGGCGGCAACGGCAGCAAGCTCGGTGCACACTGCTTCATAGAGGGAGTCGTGGACGTAGAGGCGCTTGAGTGCGGCGCAGGTCTGGCCGGTGTTGATGAAGGCACCCCAGAAGAGTCCTTCGGCGATGGCTTTGGGGTCTGCATCGGGCAGGACGATGCCGGCGTCGTTGCCGCCGAGTTCGAGAGTGAGGCGCTTTACCGTGTCCGCGCTGGAGCGGATGACGGCTTTGCCGGTGGCGGTGGAACCGGTGAACATGACCTTGCCGATGGCCGGGTGTTCGGCGAGCCGGGCGCCGACGTCCCGGCCGCCGGAGACCACCGTGAGGAGGCCTTCGGGGAGTTCTTCGTTGATCACGGCGGCCAGGGCCAGCACGGACAGGGGTGTGTATTCGGAGGGTTTGACGACGACGGCGTTGCCCATCCGGAGGGCGGGGGCGATCTGCCAAATGGTGATCATCATGGGCCAGTTCCAGGGGCCGATCGCGCCGACGAGGCCGATGGGCCGGTAGTGGAGTTCGGCGCGGGTTTCGCCGTCGTCGACGACGGTTTCCACCTCGAGCGGGGTGGCGGCGGTGGCGCGGAGCCAGGCCGCGCAGGCGCCGACTTCGAAGCGGGCGTTGGGGCCGTTGAGCGGTTTGCCTTGCTCGCGGGAGAGCAGGCGGGCAAGTTCCTCGGCGGAGCGTTCGACGGCGTCTGCCGCCCTGAGGAGCGCGGCGGAGCGGACGTCGTGGCCCAGAGCGGCCCACGCTGGTTGGGCTACCTGGGCGGCGGCGACCGCGCGTTCGAGGTCGTCGACCGTGTGAACCGGGGCCTCGCCGACAACGGTGCCCGTGGCGGGGTCGATAATGGTCCGGCTTTCGCCGGTGGTCGGGGTGATTGAAGCGAGGAGGGCGTCGTAGCTTTCCAAGGGTTTACTCCACTCTGAGTTGGTAATGGTTTCTATGGACAAGGCACTTGCGGTCAGACGGCCATCAGGATCATGGCGCCCAAGGCGCCCGCCGAAGAGATCGCCTCAAGCGATGCAGACGCGTGACGACGGTGTCCGCGGCCATTTCGTCGAAGGGTTCGGGCGGCCAGGGCGATTGAGTAGGCGATGACCGCTGCCGCGAGGGCAACTGCCAGGGCCGGATTCGCTCCACCGAGTCCTGAATGCGCATGTGCTTGGTGTACAGAACTTGACGGGACAGTGGGAAGGGTTGTGACGAAAATGGCGAACATGGCCACCATGGACAAGGAGCGGTGTATTTCCATGCCGCCCCGGCGATCCTTGGGCAAGAGCACCAGCGGAAGAGGGGACGTGAGGAGCAGGAGAAGGCCCCACACGACGCCCGGCACAATGCCTGGCCCGACGGTTGTGTCCGCCATCGCAATGAGCATGAGTGCCATCGGCCCCCACTGGCTAAGGTTCCTGACCAATCCTTCACGCATCGGGCTCCAGATTCCGAGGGCACAGCAAGCGAGCATGACGATCGAAAGGGTTGTGTGCATGTTGTTCACAAGTCGTCAGTCCCGGCGCTACACGTCGTCTTCGTCGCCGAGATGGACGGCCGCCGGCCCCTCCTCGCCGTGACCGATCCGCCGATACACGGCCGGGTTGCTCCGGCGGAGGCGGAACGCCCAGGCGATCCCCACCAGCCCGGGCACGATGATCGTGGCAGGCAGGACGAGCGTCAGCGCATTGGTCTCGTTTTGGCCGAGCAGTACGTTGAAGTTGACCACGATCAGCACGAAGATCGCCGCAAGGAGCACGAACCCCAGGGCAGGGGCGATCAGGCGGGTCCAGATTCCAGCGTCATGCCTGTTCTTGCGGAAGAACCCAATGACCGCCAGCGAGACAACGGTCATCAAGAGGACAAGTCCCATGGCGCCGTCGTTCGTCAGCCACGTGAACATGGTCAGGACAGGGTAGAGGTCGCCCAGCGATGATCCGGTCCCCGCGATGGCGAAAGCCACCGTGACCACGACGGCGATCACCGTCTGGGCGATCGACCCGGCGTAGGGGGCGCCGCTGTGCCGCCGTACTGCGCCCAGCTTGCGCGGCAGGACTTGTTCCCGGCCCAGGGAGAAGAAATAGCGGGCTGCGGCATTGTGGAAGCTGACGAGAGCTGCGAAGAGGCTGGTGACGAAGAGCAGGCGGGCCAGGTCAGCGAGAAGTACGCCGGCATGGTCACTGAGGAAACCGAACATCAGGTCCGGTCCTTGTTTCGCGGAAGCGTCCACCACTGCGGACGGTCCGGTTCCGACCGCCATGGCCCACGAGGAAACGGCGTAGAACAAGGCGATGATGGCCACCGCGGTATACGTAGCCCGGGCTACGGTGTGCTTGGGGTCCTTGCTTTCCTCGCCGTAGATCGCGGCCGATTCGAATCCCATGAACGCCGCGATGCCGAAGGAGAGGACCGCCCCGACGCCCGGCACAAAAAGGCTCTGCGTGCTGAGCGGCGCTCCGCTGACTCCCTCGGGGGCCACGGCAAAGGAGACGACGTCGTAGACAATCACCACGAGGAACTCCAGGCCGACGAGCACCCCGAGGACCTTCGCTGACAGGTCCACGCGGTTCACGCCGAGGAATGCAACGACGGCGATGCAGACAAGCACCGGAATCCACCACGGGACGGTGATGCCGAAGCGTTCGTTGATCAGGCTTGAGACGGTGAAGCCGAAGAGGCCGTAGATGCCGACTTGCATCAAGTTATAGGCCATCAGGGCCACCATGGAAACCCCGACGCCGACCGGCCGGGAGATGCCCTGCGCCACGTAGGAATAGAAGGCGCCGGCGTTGACGACGTACCGGCTCATGGCCGCGTAGCCGACGGCGAACACGGCGAGGGTTCCGCCGAGCAGCAGGAAGGACAGCGGCACGCCAGTGACTCCGGTGACGGCAAACGTCGTCGTCACGCCGCCGGCGAGGACAGTGAGCGGAGCCGAGGCGGCGATGATCATGAAGGTCACCGCAGGGACGCCGAGACGACGTCGATGATGATGCGGGTGTCCCACCTCAGTGGTCTCTTTCCCGGTTGTTAAACTCATTTCTGGGCCTCCATGTGGCAGTGGCCGCCTGAGGCGGGTTTCGACGGCGGAACGTCGAGTACGGGGCTCCGGTCGAAGAAACCTTCGGGGCGGAGTTTGAATCCCACCGTGTCGACGGGCATGATCGGCCAGTCCTCGGGGCGGGGGAAGTGGGTCAGCCCGAAGGTGTGCCATACGACGATGTCTTGTCCGTCGATGTCCCTATCGCGGGCGATGTAGGCCGGCAGTCCGGCTCCTCCGGAGTGCTGGTTGACGAAGTCGCCGCTGGGGTAGCGCTCGTTCTCGTCATAGCGGGTCACCCATAGGTCCTTCGTGGCGAAGGCTGCGCGTTGGGCGATGGACGATTGGGGATCGGCGAGGAGCATGGGATGGCCTTGTCCGTGGAGCTTGTATCCCACGGGGTCGCCCAGGCGGTTGAGTGAGTCGGGATTGGAGATGATCCAGGCCCGTCCCGCCGCCATGTCAGACTCGCGCACGGCCTCCGACTCGCGCTTGAGCACCGTCCGACGGCGGGCGAAGGCGTTGCCCCGTTCGTTGCCTTCTCCCATCGGTACCCGGACGGCGTCCTCTTCCTCGACCCTGTTGCTCAAGCCGTCGATGGCGAAGTCCAGCCGGGCGCTGAAGAGGTGCTGGTGGAAGGGCGCCCCAAGGCCCGGTGCGAGCTCCGAGGCGTACGGGTAGCCCTTTCCGGGGTGGGCGCTCGTGAAGACGACGCCGGTGGCCTTGGCTTCGAACTCGATGGTGCCGTCAAGGTAGAGGTACCAGTAGAAGCCGTAGTCGTAGTTGCCGATAGTCGTGAAGAAGCTGATGACGAGCCTGCGGTTCCGGCGGGTGTAGTTCACGCCGCTCCAGAGGTCGCTGTGCTTGGCGAGGATGCTCCAATCCTCTTCGTGCATGCATATTCCGTTTCGGATTTCCCGTGGCCGGCCGAACGCGTCACTGACTACCGGGCTGAGGTAGGTGATTTCGCCGAGGCAATCGCAGCCGAGTTCGAGCGAGTTAGCGTATTGGCCCACGAGGTATTCGCCGGTATCGAAGTAGTTCTGCCAGGAGCGCACGGGTGAGGGGTCGCCGTATGGCACCACCATTTCGGCGATGGAAGCCCGCTTGAGGATGCTGCGACGGCGATCGACGTCGTCGAACGCTACATTGTGCAGAACGACGCCTTCCCGGACATCGAAGCCGATGTCCAGGCTCCACTTCTCCCACTCGACATGGTTTCCATTGTGGACGGTGAAGCTCGGACCTTCCGGCTGGGTGATGTGGATCGGCTTCTGCGTGGTGCGCATCGGTCCGGTCAGCTCCGGGTCCGTAAAGTTGCCATGTTCTGCCGGCACCGGGACGGCGCCGAAATCCAGGACCTGGTCCACCGTCTTGCTGACGACATCAACGTAGGCAACCAGCCCATCCACGGGGTGGGCCCAGGCGCTGTCCTCGGGGAACTCCTGGACGAATGCCAAGCCGCGCAGAATCCGGCGGCCTTTCTCCTCGGGGTACTCGAAGACGCCGGCCGAAAGGGGAGCGACCCTGACTTTGCTGACGTCGAGGTTCCGGTCAGCCAAGGCCTTGAGCCACCGCTCGTCCTGGGCGAGGATCTCTTCGACCACCTCGAATTCTTCTTCGATGACCGGAAGCTCGCCCGTCACCGAGGTGTCAAGATCTACCTTCGAGACGACTTCCTGGTGTGTCACGGAGACCACGACGTCCTGTGCCGCACCGCTCAAGACGTTGTGCAGGAACGCCCTGAACCTGCGGTCCGGAGTCTCCGTTTCGCCCGCTCCTGAATCGCGAGGGGGGTCAAGGAGGCCAAGGTAGGCGATCCGGATGGATCCGTCGAAGAGCCCGGCGTCGGCCAAAATGCCCCTGACGGCCGTGATGTCTTCGGCACTGGTCAAGGCATACGGAGACAGTCCGGCAATCTCAGCCATGTCGGCGATTTCTGGAGAGGAGGTTGTGCTCATGGAAGGCCTTTGTGAGTGGCGGTTTATTTTCTATGTGTGTAGAGAATAGCATCGTGTAATCTAAGTCACAACGGTTGTAGAAAAAAGATTTGGGGAAAGAGTGCCGAAGATCGTAGACCACGACAAGCGCCGGGTGGAGCTGGTCGAAGCCACGTGGCGGATCATCGCAAGCCGGGGGATCGAGGGTGCCACGATGCGCGAGATAGCAACGGAAGCGGGCTTTGCCAACGGCGCGCTCAAGCCGTACTTCCCCACGAAAGACGATCTCTTGACGTTTGCTTTCGGCCACGTCTTCAACCAGACGAATAGCCGCATGAGCGACTCCACCGCCGGCCTGCGGGGACTGTCGGCGTTGCGCAGCTACTGCCATGAAATATTGCCGCTCGACGCCGAGCGGCTAAACGAAGCGCGAATCGCGATCGCCTTCTGGCAGCGCGCACTGACGGACCCGGCGAAGGCCGCCTTGCATGATTCCTCGATGGAGCAATGGCGTGACGCCCTGTTCGACAAGCTCCGTGAAGCCAGGGAACTCGGCGAACTGAAAGAAGGTCTCAACGACGACGACATCGTCGGCGGGATCATGACGTTTGCGCTCGGTGCCCAGATCACGGCCACGCTGACGCCGGAACATCACTCGGCGGATCAGCTTCGGTCCCAACTGGAGACCTACATATCGCTCATTTCATCCGAAAAGGGCGATCTGGTGCCGACGGCCGGATCGAAGGGATCCGCTTAGCGGCGCAGGGTGCTCTGCCGCGCCACGAGCTCCGGCGTGAACACCACTTGGCTGTGCACGTGGCCGGGTTCGGCGTCGATTTCGTCGAACAGGAGTTGGGCGGCACGCTCGCCGATCAGCTGCCTCGGTTGACTGATGGAGCTGAGTGGGATGCTCGACTGCGAAGCGAAATCGATGTCGTCGAACCCGACGATGGCGATGTCCTCGGGCACGCGGAGCCCGTTCGCGGCGAAGGATTGCAAAAGCCCTAGGGCTAATTGATCGTTGGCGGCAAACACGGCATCCGGGCGCTTGTCAGGTTGGAGATTCCCGATAAGATCTCCAATCCGGCGTCCGCGTTCGAATTTCAGATCGGGCGTTTCGAATAGTTGAAGCGGGACTCCGGCACGTGCGGCCGCGTCGGCGGCACCCCGGTATCGGTCCTCGACCTGCTGCAGGGTGAAGGGGCCGCCGACGAATGCAGGACGTACCGAGCCGACGCTGACGAGATGCTCCAGGGCAGTGGCGCCGCCGGCGACGTCGTCCACCGAAACCGAGCAGAACTGATCCGTGCTTGCGAGCCTGTCGACGAGTACAGAAGGGATACCCCGGTCGCGCATTCTTTCCAGCCGTTGAAGAACTTGTCCGAACGGCGTGATGAGGACGCCTTGGACCCGCTGCTGCTCGAAGAGGTCCAGATAGGCCTCCTCGCGGCCGGCGTCTTCGGCGCTGTTGGCCAGTATCAGGGAGTGCTTGTGGTCTTCGGCGACGTTTTCAGCGCCCAAAGCGACATCGGTAAAGAAGGGGTTTCGCACGTCCAGCACCAACATGCCGAGGCTCCTGGTGGAGCCGGACCGCAGTGAGCGGGCCGATTCGTTCCGCACGAATCCCAGCTCTTCGATGGCGGCAAGAACGCGGGTCCTCTTGTCGAACGAGACTTGGTCCGGACGGTTGAGGACATTCGAAACTGTTCCGACCGAAACTCTGGCAAGGGCGGCGACGTCAGTCAGCTTTGCTCCCGGGCCGCTTGGCACTCTCTACCTCCCAATTGATGAATCGAATCAAACCGCTTGATCAATATTACGTGGTTCGATCGGCGATCTCCGGGATTGACTGTTGACACGCCATGGAAGCAGGCCCTACCGTGTGAGTAGGCACTTGAATGAAACGATTCAAGACGGAATTGATTCAAAAGAAACGCACTGCTGTTCGAAGACGACGCACAGGCAACAGAAGGAAAAACCATGAACACGACGGAAGCGGCCCTCGGCCGCCTCGGCGAATTGGCCATCGAGGTCCCGTCCTGGGCCTACGGCAACTCGGGCACGCGATTCAAGGTGTTCGGCACGCCCGGCACCCCGCGGACCATCGAGGAGAAGCTGGCTGACGCCGCGAAAGTCCACGAGCTGACGGGTCTTGCACCGACTGTGGCACTGCACATCCCGTGGGACAAGGTGGACGATTACTCCGCCCTCCGCGGGTACGCGGCGGACCTTGGCGTCGGGCTGGGGACCATCAACTCCAACACGTTCCAGGACGACGAGTACAAGTACGGCTCCCTGACGTCCTCCGATGCCGGGGTGCGCCGCCGGGCGATCGATCATCACCTGGAGTGCATCGAGATCATGCACGCCACGGGTTCCCGGGACCTGAAGGTCTGGCTGGCGGACGGCACCAACTACCCTGGCCAGGATGACATGCGCGGCCGGCAGGACCGCCTCGCGGAATCCCTCCAGGAGATCTACGCGGGCCTTGGGGATAGCCAGCGCCTGGTGCTGGAGTACAAGTTCTTCGAGCCGGCTTTTTACCACACGGACGTTCCGGACTGGGGTACCTCCTATGCCCAGACGCTGGCTCTGGGGGAGAAGGCCTTCGTGTGCCTGGATACCGGCCACCATGCCCCGGGAACCAACATCGAGTTCATCGTGATGCAGTTGTTGCGCCTGGGTAAGCTGGGCTCCTTCGACTTCAACTCGCGCTTCTATGCGGACGATGACCTGATCGTCGGGGCCGCGGATCCTTTCCAGTTGTTCCGCATCATGCACGAGGTCATCCGCGGCGGGGGCTTCGGAAAGGATTCGGGCGTGGCCTTGATGCTGGACCAGTGCCACAACCTGGAAGAGAAGATCCCGGGCCAGATCCGCTCCGTGCTCAACGTCCAGGAAATGACGGCCCGGGCACTGCTCATCGACACGGACGCGCTCACCGAGGCGCAGCGTGAAGGCGACGTCCTTGCCGCGAACGGCATTTTCAACGATGCCTTCTACACGGATGTCCGGCCGGTCCTGGCCGAGTGGCGTGAATCGCGCGGCCTGCCCGCGGACCCGATGACCGCGTTCAAGGCCAGTGGCTACCAGAAGAAGATCAACGAGGACCGCGTGGGCGGCCAGCAAGCCGGATGGGGCGCTTAGGCATGAATATGCAGAACACAACCAACAAGACTGTTGAAGAACTGATCGGCCGTTCCAACCGCTTGGGCGCGGACAAAAGGAACACCAACTTCGCCGGAGGAAACACCTCGGCCAAGGGCACGGCACAGGACCCGGTGACCGGGGAGGACGTCGAGCTGTTGTGGGTCAAGGGTTCCGGCGGGGACCTGGGAACCCTGAAGGCGGAAAACCTGGCGGTTTTGCGGCTGGACCGGCTGCAGGCACTCAAGGCCGTTTACCCCGGCGTCGAGCGCGAAGACGACATGGTGGCCGCCTTCGATTACTGCCTGCACGGCAAGGGCGGCGCTGCGCCGTCGATCGATACCGCCATGCACGGGCTCGTGGACGCTGCGCACGTGGACCACCTGCACCCGGACTCCGGCATCGCGATCGCGACGGCGGTGGACGGCGAAGCCCTGACCTCCAAGGTCTTCGGCGAGAAGGTCGTGTGGGTGCCCTGGCGCCGCCCCGGTTTCCAACTGGGACTGGACATCGCCGCGATCAAGGAAGCCAACCCGCAGGCCATCGGCACCATCCTGGGCGGCCACGGCATCACCGCCTGGGGCGCCACGAGCGAGGAAGCCGAAGCCAACTCCCTCTGGATCATCGAGCAGGCCGAACGCTACATCGCCCAGAACGGCAAAGCCGAGCCTTTCGGCGCCACGCTCCCCGGCTACGGTGCGCTCCCGGAAGCCGAGCGACGCGCCAAGGCGGCCGCGTTGGCCCCGGTGATCCGCGGCCTCGCCTCGGCCGACAAACCGCAGGTGGGCCACTTCAGCGACGATCCGCGTGTCCTGGAATTCCTCGAAGGCGCCGGGCATCCGCGCCTGGGCGCGCTGGGCACCTCCTGCCCGGACCACTTCCTGCGGACCAAGGTCAAGCCCCTCGTCCTGGACCTGCCCGCCGACGCCGGCATCGAGGAAAGCACCGCACGCCTGAAGGAACTCCACGCCGCATACCGCGAGGACTACCAGGCCTACTACGACCGCCACGCCGGCCCGGATTCCCCGGCCCTGCGCGGCGCGGACCCGGCCATCGTCCTGGTCCCGGGCGTCGGGATGTTCTCCTACGGCAAGGACAAGCAGACCGCACGGGTCGCCGGGGAGTTCTACCTCAACGCGATCAACGTGATGCGCGGCGCCGAGGCCATCTCCTCCTACGCCCCGATCGAGGAAGCCGAGAAGTTCCGGATCGAATACTGGGCCCTCGAGGAAGCCAAGCTCGCCCGGATGCCCAAGCCGAAGTCCCACGCCACGCGCATCGCGTTGGTGACCGGCGCGGCGTCGGGCATCGGCAAGGCGATCGCGACCCGCCTTGCCGCGGAGGGCGCCTGCGTGGTCATCGCGGACCTCAACCTGGAGAACGCGCAGGCCGTCGCGGCCGAACTCGGCGGCGCGGACGTCGCCGTCGGCGTGCAGGCAGACGTCACCGACGAGGCCCAGGTGGCCGCGGCCGTCCAGGAGGCCGTCCTGGCGTTCGGCGGGCTGGACCTGGTGGTGAACAACGCCGGCCTGTCGATCTCCAAACCCCTGCTGGAAACCACGGAGAAGGACTGGGACCTGCAGCACAACGTCATGGCCAAGGGCTCGTTCCTGGTCTCCAAGGCCGCGGCGAAGGTCATGATCGACCAGGGCCTCGGCGGGGACATCGTCTACATTTCCTCCAAGAACTCAGTGTTCGCCGGCCCGAACAACATCGCCTACTCCGCCACCAAGGCAGACCAGGCCCACCAAGTCCGGCTCCTCGCCGCGGAACTGGGCGAACACGGCATCCGCGTCAACGGCATCAACCCCGACGGCGTGGTCCGCGGCTCCGGGATCTTCGCCGGCGGCTGGGGTGCCAAGCGCGCCGCCGTCTACGGCGTCGAGGAGCAGGAACTGGGCAAGTACTACGCCCAACGCACCCTGCTCAAACGCGAAGTCCTCCCCGAGCACGTCGCCAACGCGGCCGCCGTGCTCACCAGCAACGAACTCTCGCACACCACGGGCCTGCACATCCCGGTGGACGCGGGCGTCGCCGCGGCCTTCCTCCGATGAGCGGGAAGGAGGCCGGCGCCGGCGTTTTCGCCGCCGTCGATATCGGAGCGTCCTCGGGGCGCGTCATGCTCGGCCGGGTCACCGGAGGGCGCGCGTCCGGAAAAACGGTCTCGCTGGAAACGGTGCACCGTTTCCCCAATGGCGTCGTGGAGCTCGACGGCGGACTCCACTGGGACTTCGACGCCCTGTTCGGTGAGGTGCTCACGGGACTTGCGGCGGCCGCCGAAACGGCCGCCGCAAGCGGGGATCGGATTGCCAGTATCGGGATCGACACGTGGGCCGTCGACTACGGACTCGTGGATGCCTCCGGTGTCCTGCGGACCCAGCCGTTCAGCTACCGCGACGAGCGCGGCCGCACCGCCGTCGCGGACGTCCACAAGGTCCTGGACCCGGCGCGGCTCTATGCCACCACGGGTCTGCAGTTCCTGCAGTTCAATACCATCTACCAGCTCGCCACGGAGCGTGAACTGCGCGGCGTCCAGGCTCTGTTGATTCCGGACCTTATTGCGTTCAAACTGACGGGGCAACGCCGTACCGAGGCCACGAATGCTTCCACCACCGGGCTTTTCGACGCCGTCACGGGGGAGTGGGCCACCGAATTCTTCAGGGCACTCGGCCTGCCCAAAAACCTGTTCCCGGCCATCATCCAGCCGGGCGAAACCGTAGGCACGCTGCTGCCGGAGATCGCGGCCCGGACAGGGTTGCCCGCGGAGACTGCGGTGGTTGCCGTGGGATCGCACGACACCGCCTCGGCCGTTGCGGCCGTTCCGGCCCGGCAGGAAGACTTCGCCTACATTTCCTCCGGCACCTGGTCCCTCGTGGGCGTTGAGCTGGACAGCCCGGTCCTGGACGAGTCAAGCCGCTTGGCCAACTTCACCAACGAACGCGGCGTCGACGGCACCATCAGGTACCTGCGCAACGTGGGCGGCCTGTGGTTGCTCAGCGAATGCCAACGCACGTGGGCGGCCGAAGGGCACCGGCAGGAACTCACGGCGCTCCTGGAGTCCGCGGCGGCACTTCCCGCCGGCGGCCCGCAGATCAACGCCGACGATCCTGCGTTCATCGCCCCGGACAACATGCCCGAACGGATCAGATCCGCGGTCCGCGCTGGCGGTGCCGTCCTCCCGGACCGGCCGGCCGCCGTCGTGCGCTGCATCCTGGACAGCCTCGCCGCCGCCTACGCCAGGACTCTGGCGCGCGCCGAAGAACTGTCCGGAAAGCGGACGTCAGTGGTCCACATCGTGGGCGGCGGCTCGCAAAACAGGCTGTTGTGCCAGCTCACCGCCGATGCCACCGGCAAGACGGTTGTCGCCGGCCCCGTGGAAGCCACGGCCCTCGGAAACGTCCTGATCCAGGCCCGGGCGGCAGGAGCCATCAACGGAAGATTGGCGGAACTGCGGGCACTCGTGAGGGCAAGCGTCGGGCTCGAAAGCTACGAACCAAAACTGGCACTTCAGAGTCCCTAGGTCCAGCGCCCTGTTGTGCCGCAAAGCCCCTCGATAAACTTAAGGGGCGCCGAAGAGACGCAAGGTTGGTTGCGGGAAAGGCAAGATCATGTCCGACAGCAGCGGCGTCGAAGAACCCACTGAAGATGAGACAAGCGGAGCTCGCGAGGAACCGGAACTCAGGGGCCGTTACGTCGAGGGGGAGTACGGCAAGACGGGAACGGAACCCGGGCGGCACTCCGAAGACGAAGAAGGCCAATACAGCGAAGGAGACTACGGAGCGGCGGGCAGCCAAGGCGGCTTGCCCGAACCCTTGGGTGGGAAAGCCAAGGAATCCGGGCGCTACGCAAAAGCCGACCTCGGTGACGCAGGAACAGTTCCGGGGCGCACAGCAGAGTCGGAAATCGGCCAGTACGCGGAGGGGGACTACGGCGCGGACGGCGCAGTGGGACCGCTACGCGAGGCGGCCAAACCACCGGTGCCAGCGGATGACGACGACGACTGACGCAGTCGAGTGCCCTGGCATCGATTACGTCGGCCGGACCGTGTTTTCTTCAGACTTGGCCCGGAGGAACCTCAGATCCTCGGGGGAGAGGCTGACCTGGCTGTGCTGGTCGGCATCCGGGGTGATGCCGGTTTCCTTATGGAGTATCTCCGTGAGGGTCCGCGGCAAGACCACGCATCCAGGGTTGTCGATTAGCCAATGCCGCGTTTCGGGGCTGAGCATGTCCCAGTGGTCCCTGATGTTCATCTCCATGGATGGCGCCTAACTAAGTGGGTGCAGGGAAAAATGGTGGGTGCAGACAAGAATGCCGGCCGAGGCCGGTGCCGGGAACGTAATTAGGATACGCCGCGGCATAGGGGAAAGACAGGCCCGGAGATGGCAACTGAAAGCGACGGCGTAGGCTTCCGATCCAAGCGGGGCCCGATACTCATAGCCCTGATGCTCTCGAGCGGCCTTGTCGCGATCGATGCCACCATTGTGGCGACTGCGGTGCCTTCGATTGTGCATGAAATCGGCGGGTTTGCCTCGTTCCCGTGGCTTTTCTCCGCCTACCTGCTCGCACAGGCCGTTTCCGTTCCGGTGTACGCGAAACTTTCCGACATGGCAGGTCGCAAGCCGATCATTCTCACCGGGATTGGACTCTTCCTGATCGGATCGATCCTCTGCGGCTTGGCGTGGAGCATGCCTGCGCTCATTGCCTTCCGCGTGGTTCAGGGCTTGGGTGCCGGCGCGGTCCTCCCGGTGGCCATTACCATCGCCGGCGATATCTACACCCTCGCCGAGCGTGCAAAGGTGCAAGGCTACCTGGCCAGCGTGTGGGCCACCTCGTCGGTTGTCGGCCCAACACTGGGCGGCGTGTTCGCTTCGCTTGGAGTGTGGCGCGGAATCTTCCTGGTCAACATTCCGCTGTGCCTCGTGGCGGCGTGGATGCTGGTTCAAAAATTCCAGGAGAACATCGAACGGGTAAAGCACCACGTCGACTATCTGGGAGCCGTCCTTCTCACGGTCACGTTGACCTTGACCATCCTCGGGGCTTTGGAGGGTGGACAGGAATGGGCCTGGGATTCTCCGATCAGCATCGCGGTGTTCGCCCTTGGTGCAGTGTTACTCGTTGCCTTCGTCCTGGTCGAGCGACGAGCAGCTGAGCCCGTCCTTCCGCCGTGGGTGGTTTCGAGGCGCCTTCTCGCCACGACCGCCCTGATCTCCTTCGGGGCCGGAGCAATCGTGCTTGGCCTCACTTCTTACGTTCCGACCTTCCTTCAAGGTGCGCTTTCGGTGTCGCCATTGGCTGCGGGCCTGTCATTGGCAGCCTTGACCATCGGCTGGCCCATCAGTGCTTCTCAGTCGGGCCGTTTCTATCTACGGATCGGCTTCCGGGCAACAGCGTTGATCGGGATCACCGTCACCCTCATCGGTTCGGCGGCCCTCGCCGTGACGGCCTACACACCGAACCTGGTGCTCGTCGCGGGCAGCTGCTTTGTCGCGGGACTCGGACTTGGGCTTCTGGCAACCCCGAGCCTGATCGCCGCCCAGTCCAGCGTCGAATGGCACGAGCGCGGAGTGGTGACGGGCACCAACCTTTTTGCGCGATCCATCGGCAGTTCTCTTGGCGTCGCGGTTTTCGGCGCCGTGGCTAATGCGATCTACGCCGGCAGCCCCGGTGGCGGGAAGAATTCGCAGGCGGTTGTCTTGGCGTCTGCTGCAGTGTTTCTCGCCGTGCTTGTGAGCGCCGCGCTCACAGTCATCGCTGTCCTCGCGATGCCCGATACGGCCCCGGAGGCGCCTGCGCCCCAAGGCAAAGGACCGGCCCGCCTGCTTCAGAAAGTGCGGAGACTCAACGGGCGGGACGGAGGCCCTTAGGCCCGCGTCCTCGGCTGGGCTAGTTCCCCGGCTCCTCCGGAGACTGACTGGCTTCGTGGCCAGCCGTACGGACAACGCGGATCTTCGTGGTCTGCGGCTCTGACTGTTCGGGGAGCTGGATGCGGATTTCCAGGACGCCATCCTCATACGTCGCGACGATGCCGTCTTGGCTCACTCCGCGGGGCAGCGGGATGCTTCGGGACCGTTCGCCGTAACGGAGCTCGGTGCGGTAGCCCTTCTTGTCAACGTGTTCGGCATCCTCCTCGCGCCGCGCCTCGATATGCAGGGTGTCGTCGGCAATGCTGATGTCGACGTCGGTCTCGGGGTCGATTCCCGGCAGATCCACCCTGACAACGAGCGTGTCCCCCTCTTGGTACTGCTCGATGCGGAGCGAAGGGTCGGATTCGCCTTGAAGGAAGCGTCGGAGCGGCTCCGGTACTCCAAGTCCGCCGCGTCCGAATAGGTTGTCCATGATGACCTCCTGGTAGGTACCGGCTGCGGGCCAAGTTAGACGTGCCGGGATGAGAAAAAAGCTACGCCTAGCATGGTCCCGTGGATAGCCCTTTGTCTCAGCCGACGCGGCGTCCACCACTTAATAGCGCAATCTTGACGACGGCTGTGCCGGGTCGGAGACTGAGCATAGGAGGCGCGCCGTGGGCAATTTACCGTGGATATTCGTGCTGCTCATCCCATCGCTGGGCTTCATCTTCTTCCTGATTTACGCAAATATTCGGCTCTCAGCCAGGCGGAAAGCCCTTGGGTTACCCCCTCTAGGTCTGACTCCACGTCGTTCCAAGACTCGACACCGGAAGCACCACAAGTATGTGATCATCCATCGCTTGAAACACTGAGATCGGTTCCTCTCAGCTTTGATGGAAGTCCGGAGCCTTTGGGGCGTCGAGTATTCCAGCGATCTTCTCTTCCAGGGCGGCGATGGTCGCTTCGGGCAGGACAATCAGCCCATCCAATTCGCGCCGGGCGCGCTTGTAGGCGGTCTGTCGCTCCGCCGGCGTCGCTGCACTGTCAGAAGCGATCCTCAGCAGCTTCCTGGCGGTCGCCAGCCGCTGGCGCTCGGGCTCGGTGAAGTTGCTGTCCTTGATGCGCTTGGCTTCCCGTTCCGCCACATCGAACGCCAGCTCGAAGCTCCGGACGGCCGCGCGATACTCAGCCAGCCGGGCCGCCGTCGTGATTTCTCCCGGAGTTGCCGGACGCAGACCGTCAGCTTCCCTCTTGGCCCGAAGAAATTCCACGGTGAGCGGTTCGCGGACATCGGACATGACCGGAAAATCGATGAGCTTAGCGATGTCGAGTTCGTATTCGAGCCATCGCCTGTTCACGGCGTCGTGTGCTTCTTGCAGCCGCACCACCTCGGCCTGGCTGGCGTGCTCCACTTCCGCCGCGCGGTTCTTGAGCTGATAGAGCTCCACCCGACGGCGGTGCCGCCTTTCGCTGGACCTGGACCAGGACCGCGCCCACCCGCCAGCCAATCCGCTCAGCGGAAAGATCAGCCACCAGTTGTGGCTGACGAATTCGAGGAAGGGATTCACCGCTTCATCGTCCCACCGGCCCGGACCTGTCTCAAGAGGGCGCAGCCTAGCCGACCTTCCGGAGCCAGTCCGTCAGGAGCGGCAAGACGACGGAGCTACGCATCGCTCCGATGTGATCAAGGCCAGGAAGCACGTGGACATCCCACCCGGAGTCAATGAGTTCTTGCTTGTGTGTCGTCAGGGGCTCGCCGATCTTTACATGAACGTTGCCCCATGCCGGGCCGTAATCGATCAGATCGTCCGATCCTGCGAAGGCAAGGCGGGGCAAACCCGGCTGGACTTCGGCGGCGGAATCGTCGAAGTCTTGAAGGACCTCGTAGAGAGTGACGAATTGTCGGGTTTGTGCTTTGTTCGTTTGAACGGGCACCGAATCCCAGTCTCCAGGCTCAACGTCGGCGGTCGGTGAAGGAACGACGTCGGCAGATTGTGTGGACATGGAATGTGCTGCTCGCGTGACCGCCAACATGCTCTCGTAGGGTCCATCGAGGGGTGGGAAGCCGCCCATCACCAGCGCCCAGAGCCGGTCAGTGCGGATTGCTAGTTGCAAGCCGCAAAGTGCCAGCCAGGAGTAGCCGTAATAGGCGAAGCTGCCGGCATCAGCGGCATCGGCGATGGCAAGGAGATCAGCCGTGACATTCCGTGGAGTAAGGGTGTCCGGCGCGGGGTGGGCCATCCGGTGGCTTTCATAATCGGCGACGATGACGCGGTGGGATCGCGCGAGTCCGTTCACAAGATTGGGTCCCAGATCCGGATCTGCGCCCCACCGGCGCATCGTTTCGGCTTCCTCCGTCGGATAAGGGGCGAAACGGGCCGGAACCATCAGGGCGCGTCCGTTTCCGTGGATGGTGATGGGAATCGTCGTGCCGTCGTGAAGAACGGCTTCAGCGGTATCGATCACTGCTTACCCTCCATCCAGGTGCGGCCCCTTGTGGTCAAGCTTGCCACCGAATCGCCGGCGGCGGGCGTTCGCGTGGTCGCCCAACTCAAGCCCTTTCCCATCGACAGGCACCCTGCCCAGGAATAGCCTTAAGCCGTCCCATTGACCTACGAGGATGACGGAGAGGTATCCGAACATGGGAGCTACAGAAAACGCCGAATTGGTCCGGCGGGGATATGAGGCCTTTAACACGGGTGATCTGGCGGCACTCAGCGAGTTGTTCGCTGAGGACGCAGTCTGGTACGCAGCTGGGAATGGCGTGCTGTCCGGCACTAAGCAAGGACGCGACGCCATTCTGGCCTATTTCGGCGAGCTGGGAGCACGTTCCCAGGGTACCTTCCAAGCCGCGGTCCAGGACATCGTCGGTGGAGAAAGCCACACCGTCGGGCTCCAGCAAAGCCGCGCAGAAAACGATGGAAAAACCTTGGATATTGCAACTGCCATTTCCTTTGTTCTCCGCGACGGAAAGGTCGTAGAGGGCCGGGAATTCTTCGAGGACACGGCCAAGGCAGACGAATTCTGGACCTGAATCCCGGAGGTGGATCCCGCTTTTGAAAACTCATTGACATCCCGGGCGGCGGGGTCTATTGCTTGGCATGTCCACACCCATCCACACCAGCAAGGAGCAGATATGGAGCCGTACGGAGTGGTGCACTTCTTCCCGGGAGGCACCAAGGACCAATACGAGGCGTCAATAGCCGCTGTTCACCCAGGAGAGGGGCTCTTGCCCGAGGGCCAGACTTTCCACGCAGCAGGCCCGTCGGCGGGCGGTTGGACGATCATGGCCGTCCACGAGTCGAAAGAAAGTTGGGAGAAATTCCGCGACAGCATTCTCATGCCCCGCATGCAGGCGGGCATCGCGGGTGGATTCGAGTCACCCCCGGAAGAGACCGTCGTCGATCTCTACAAGGTCATGCCCTAACCCTTCGAAAAGGCCGCCCCCAGGTCTCGCGGGCGGCTTCCGACTTTCAGCGAGGGAAGTGGAAAGGAAACAGTTTTGGCCTCCATAGTGAACTACTTCGAAGTCGGTTCCCCCGATCCGGAGGGCACGCAGGCCTTCTACGGCTCGCTCTTCGACTGGAGTTTCGGTGAGTCCTCTCCTGCCAGCTACCAGATGGTGAATGGCGACAAGGGCGGGCTGTGGGACACGACCTCGCTCGAGGGAACGTCGTGGGCGATCTTCTACGTCCAGGTTGACGACGTCAAAGCCGCGATCGCCAGGGCCGAGTCTCTCGGTGCAAGCGTAGCCATTCCGTTCGTTGACAACGGCGCGATCGAGTTCGCGCACCTCCTGGACCCGCATGGCAACCGTTTCGGCGTGTGGCGTCCCAAACAGCCGAACTGAAGCGTAGGGATCATCCGCACGACGGCGACACTCGATGAAAAGGACGAAGTGCATTGACTCTCGATACATTGCCCGTGATCGATTTCTCACGTCTGGATGCAGGCCCGGAAGAAGCCGCACGATTCCGTGACGAACTGCGAGATGCCATGCATGAGGTTGGCTTCCTCTACCTAGCCGGCCACGGCATCCCGCAGGAGTTGACGGACGCGATTCTCGACGTGTCGCGCCGCTTTTTCGAGCTGCCGGAAGAGGAAAAGCTCGCGATCGAGAATGTCCACAGCCCCCAGTTCCGCGGTTACACCCGCGTTGGTGGCGAGCTCACCGACGGCGGGATCGACTGGCGCGAGCAGATCGACATCGGCGTCGAGCGCGATGCTGTTGAGCCGGGCCCTGGCATTGCCGAATATTGGCGTCTGGAGGGGCCCAACCTGTGGCCGGAGGCGTTGCCCGAGATGCGGGACATTGTCTCGGAATGGACCGAACGGCTGAGTACCATCTCGCTTGCGTTGCTACGGGCACTGGCAGTTTCGCTCGGAGCACCCGAGGACACTTTTGATGCGGCATTCGCCGAGCGCGCTTTCCCTGTCCTCAAAATTGTGAGATATCCGGGGGAGTCGAACCCGGAACCCAAGCAGGGCGTAGGATCCCACCGTGACGGGGGAGTGCTCACGCTTCTCCTGGTTGAGCCCGGGAAAGGCGGTCTCCAGGTCGAGTACCAGGGGAAATGGATCGACGCCCCACAAGTGCCGGGGACTTTCGTGGTCAATATCGGCGAAATGCTGGAACTGGCCACCAATGGCTACCTCAAGGCCACCCTGCACCGGGTCATCTCACCCCTTCGAGGCACGGACCGGATTTCGCTTCCCTTCTTCTACAACCCCGCACTGGACGCGACCATGCCACAGCTTGCCGTGAGCCCTGAGTTCCAGGCAAAAGCCCGTGGCTTGTCCGTTGACCCGACAAACAGTCCGATTCTGGAAACCTACGGGGACAACGCCCTCCGGTACCGGCTTCGGGCCCATCCGAACGTCGTCGCAGAGCATCACGCCGACCTGCTGTGAGCCGGACAGGTCAAAGCCGGATAATGGGGTCATGGATTTCGAATTGCTCACCATCCAGGACTGTCCCCACAGCTCGGCGGCCCGCGAACTTTTCTCCCGGGCCGTGGAGCTGGAAGGGAACAACCCGGCCTTGATTTCGGTCAGGGAGATTGTGAGCGACGAAGAGGCGGAAATGGCCGGATTCCACGGATCCCCGACGTTCATGGTGGACGGAACTGACCTCTACCCGTCCACCGCGGAACCGGCTATGGCGTGTCGCGTCTACCGTACGGCCGATGGCTTAAGGGGCCTGCCCAGCCTGGAGTCGCTTCGACGGGCGATCCAGGCCAGGCTGGCCGCCTAACGTCAGCCCGGGACGTGTGCCGCTGAAACCACCGGGTGGTCCCGGCCCAGGTTTCCCAGCGCCGAGGCTCCTTGCGGGGATCCGAGTTCCTCGAAGAACTCGACGTTGGCCCGGACATAATCTGCCCACTCATCCGGGACATCGTCTGAATAGTAGATCGCCTCCACCGGGCAGACGGGATCGCAGGCGCCGCAGTCCACACATTCGGAGGGGTGGATGTAGAGCGAGCGTTCGCCTTCGTAGATGCAATCCACAGGGCATTCGTCGATGCAGGCTTTATCCTTGACGTCCACGCAGGGCTGCGCGATCACATAGGTCATGACGCGCTACACACCGGTGTAAACGGTCTTGCCCCACGTGAAGAAGTCCAGTGCGGACTTGCCCTGCTCGCGGAAGGTGTTGGTGGAGGAGTCCTTCACGCCACCGAACGGCACGTTCAAGTCCAGGCCGGCCGTGGGACGGTTGACCTTGATCACGCCCGCCTGCGCGCGTGCGGCGAAATCCGTGGCCAAGGCCAGGGAGTCGGTGCAAATGCCTGCGGTGAGGCCATAGCGGGAATCATTGATGGCGGCGAGTCCGGCCTCGTAATCGGGGACCTGCAGGACCGCGACTACCGGACCGAAGATTTCCTCGGTCACGGCAGCGTCGTCAAACGCAATATCGGTGAGCACCGCGGCAGGGAAGAGCAGCGCTCCGGAGGGGTCGCCGTCGTACTCTCCGTGAAGGAGGGTGGCGCCGCGTTCGACGGCGGTGCGCACCGCTGCCTGGTCCTGTTCGAACTGCTGGCTGCTCACCACAGCGCCCATCTTGGCGCCGTCGAGCCCGTCACCGGCGGTGTAGCCCGCGGCCTCGGCAACAAGGGCTTCGAGGAACGCGTCGCGGACACCCGGGGTGACGTAGACCCGGGACGTTGCCGTGCACGCCTGGCCCGTGAGTCCGAACGCACCGGCTGCGACTACCGCGGCGGCCTTCTGCGGATCGGCGTCATCGAGCACCAGGACGCCGTTCTTGCCGCCCATTTCAAGCTGGACGCGGGCGCGGCGGGCGTTCAGGATTTCCTGGAGCCCAAGCCCCACTTTGGTCGATCCGGTGAAGGACAGCCCGGCGATGCGGGGATCGCGTGCCAAAGCGTCTCCCACCACGCGGCCCTTTCCGTGGACCACGTTGAAGACTCCTGCGGGTACACCGGCGTCGTGGAGGGCGCGGGCAAGGTGCGTCGCGGAGAGCGGGGTGAGTTCGGCCGGCTTGATGACCACGGCGTTACCGCTGATGAGTGCGGGGGCGGCCTTCCATGCCGGGATGGCGATGGGGAAGTTCCACGGGGTGATGAGCCCGACGACGCCGAGCGGCTCGCGCCGGGTGGTAATGGTGGTATCCGGGAGCCCACTGGGAAGTACTTCGCCCGTGGCGCCCCAGCCGAGGGAGCCGAAGAAGCGCAGCACGTCCGAGGCACGCTTGACCTCTCCCTTGGCTTCGGCGAGGGTCTTCCCTTCTTCGCGGACGAGGTCCTCGGCGATCGCGCTTTGGCGCTCGAGGAGGAGGTTGCCGGCGGTCATGAGGATGGCGCCGCGGGCAGGGGCGGGCAGGGCTGCCCAAGCTGGCTGGGCGGCGGCAGCGGCGGTGATGGCCGCGTCGACGTCGTCGGCGGTGCCTCGCGGGGAGAGGGCAGCGAGTTCATCCGGGCGGGCCGGGTTGATTCGCTGGATTTCGGGTTCTCCGGTCCATTCGCCGTTGATCAGGTGCTGCGCGGCGGCAACATCCTGGCGGGCGGACGTTGCCGATTCGGTGGCGGTGGAAGTCATGGTCATCCTTTGGCTTAGCGGTTGGGATTGGGTGTTGGGGCTGTGCGGGAGGACGGCCGGACCTAAAGGCTCCGGATCAGGCCCCCGTCGCAGCGAAGCGCGACGCCGGTGATGTAGGAAGCGGGGGCGCTGCAGAGGAAAGAAGCGGCGGCGCCGAACTCCTCCGGTTCGCCGTAGCGTCTGGCCGGAATGGTCTTGCGGGATTCGAGTTGGATTTCCTCGGGCGTGGTGCCACGGCGCTTGGCCGCCGCCCGGTCCAGTTCGGCGACGCGATCGGTGGCGATGCGTCCCGGCAAGATCATGTTGACCGTGACGGCGTCGAGAGCCACTTCCGCCGCAAGGGTTTTGAGGTAGCCCGCCAATGCTGCGCGGCCCGTGTTGGAGACGGCAAGGTTGGGCAGGGGTGCCACAACGCCGCTGGATCCGATGGCAAGGATCCGTCCCCAGCGCCGCTCCCGCATCCCCGGCAGGATCTTCGAGACAAGCGCGTGGTGGGGCTTCACGAGCAGCTCGAACGCGGCGGTGATGTCGTCGGCGCCAAGGCTCGCGGCCGCCCCCGGCTTGGGACCGGGGCCGTTGAGGACAAGGATGTCGATGGGACCGAGTAGTTCCACTGCGCGTTCGACGGCGGCGGTCACTCCGTCCGCTGTGCTCAGGTCGGCCTCGACAGCCACGGCGCTGTGGCCGTCGGCCTGCAGCTCTGCTGCGATCTTCTCGGCCAGCTCGCCGCGGCGGCCGGTGATGGCAACCCGGACGCCTTCGGCCGCGAGCCCGCGGGCGACGGACAGTCCCAGCCCTCCCGTGGAGGCGGCGACGAAGGCGGTCTTGCCGCTGATTCCGAAATCCATTAGAGCCTTCCTACTGTGTGCTCGGCGGGGGTAAGGGAGAGATCCAAAGCGTGGGCCGCTTCAGCCAGATGCGTCAGCATTCCGTTCCTGAGGACCTCCGGGAAAGGAGTCGCCGGCGGCCGGACGCCGGAGTCCTTGATGAAGCCCCGCTCACGGAAGCACTCCTTCCGGACCGCCAATGCGATCCGGGCCTGCTGCTCGAAGTTGATGAGCGGCAAGTACGGGAGCAGCGCGTCCCGGGCATCGTCGTAACCGCCCGATTGCCACGCGCGGACGCAGGCAACGAGGGCTTCCGGGTAGGAGAACCCCGTCATGGCGCCGGCGGCGCCAGCCACCAGCTCGTCCAGCAGCCCTTGACCTCCCAGCCCGCCGAACACCGAGACGTCGACGGCGGCCGACAGTTGGGCGATGGCCACACTGGTCGGCGGGGCCTCGGCCTTGACCGCGACAACAAACTTGCACGCCTGGACCACGTAAATGAGTGCTTCGGTGCCGATGCTGACGCCGCTGGCCACTGGGTAGTCCTGCAGGACGACCTTGGCCCCGGTGGACTGGTGGATGGCGTTCAGGTGCGCGATCACAACTTCCGGCCGGGCCGAATTGGCCTGCACCATGACGGCTGCGAGCCGGTCGCCAGCCACGGCCTGGGCGGCGCGGATTTCTTCGACTGCCGTGCCCGTGAAGAGCGAGGTCACACCCACCACGAGAGGCAATCGGGTTTCTTCGACCACCACTTCCAGCGCCAGGCTGCGCTCCGCTGCGGTCAGGGCGGCCGCCTCGCCGAAGACACCCAGGACAGTCAGCCCTGTCGCGCCGATGGATTCATAGTGCTCCACCAACCGGGCCAGGCTGTCGGTGTCCAGATCGAGGGTGCTGCCCTGGAATGGAGTGGCGACGACGCCCCACACTCCGGGTGCTAGTGCTTCCCGCATTGGTTTGTCCTTCCGTTCGTGCTGAAGTTCGGTGTCTTGCATCTGTTCATGCTGCATTCAGCGGCCCGGCCACACAGGCGGGCGTTTTTCCTGGAAGGCGAGCACGCCTTCAGCGGAGTCTTCACTGTCGAGTGCGGCCATGAGTGCCGGCAGCCTGAGGCCTCGGGCATCAGTGGCGCTCAGGTGGCTGGTCCTACTGACCATTTGCTTGACGGCCCGGACGGAGCTGGGCGCGCAGGCGAGGATCTGGTCCACCCAGCGCTGCACCGCGGCGTCGAGCTCCTCCGCGGGGACCACTTCGTTGACCAGTCCCATCGATTGCATTTCCGCGGCCTCGGCCTTGCGGCCCGTGAGGAGCATGCCCATCGCTTGCGTGTAGGGGACGCGGCGCACCAATTGGTGGATGCCGCCGTCGAGCGCCAAGCGCCCGACCCGCGGTTCGGTGAGGCCGAAGCGGGCCGAGTCCGCGGCGACCACAATGTCGGCGCCGAGCACCATCTCCATGCCGCCGCCCAGCGCATAGCCGTTCACCCGGGCAATCACCGGAATGTCCAGGCTCGTGCGCAGGCTCAGTCCGCCGAAACCGTTGGGGTCAAGCTCCGCCCAATACTGCAGGCCGGTCTTGTCCACGGCAGAGGCGGACATGTCCGCCCCGACGCAAAACGCCCGCGTGCCGGCCCCGGTGATGACGACGGCGCGCACGTCAGGATCGGCTTCGATCTGGCTCCAGATCTCGTTGAGCCGGGCTTGTGCAGTCCCGTCGACGGCGTTGAGCACGTGCTGGCGGTCGATGACCACCGTGGCCACGTAATTCTCGATGGTCAGCGTGACCTGGTCGACGATCGTCTTCTCTTCCATCGACACGGTCACCGGAGCACTCCCAACTTCTGCAGGCGCTCGATGGTTTCAGCGTCGAAGCCGTTCTCCAGGAGGACCTCCACATTGTGCTCACCGAGCCGCGGCGCCACGCGCCGGACGGAAGGCGGGGTAGCAGACAAGCGAATGGGGGCGTTGAGCATCTTCACGGTGCCGACGCCCGGGTGCTCGGCTTCCACGATCATGCCGTTGGCCTCCGTCTGGGCATCGGCCAGTGCCTGTTCCAGGGTGTGGACAGGCGCGTTGAGCAGGCCTTGGCTTTCCAGTTGGTTGGTCCAGTACTCGGTAGTGTTCGTGGCCATCCGCTCCCGGAAGATCGCCTGCAAGGCCGGCTTGTGCTTGAACTGCTGCTCCAGGTTGGCGAACTCCGGCCGCTGGGTGAGGTCCTCGTCCAGGCCCAGCGCTTCGGAAATCCGAGCGAGCGGATCAGGCGTGAAGCCGCCCACCATGCAGACGGCGCCGTCGGTGGTTTCGAAGACACCGCTCAGCGGCATGGCGCCCCAATTGACTTCGTAGCCGCGGTTGAGCTGCATGCACGCCTCCTGCATCTGCAGGTGGAGCATGGAGTCGTACATTGTCACCTCGACTTTTTGCCCGACGCCGGACGCCTCCCGGGTGCGCAGTGCCAGCAGGATGCCCTGCATGAGGTGCATGCCCGTGATGTAGTCGCACAACGTGGTGGGGTAGATGGCCGGCTTCTGGTCGTCCGACTCGCGCCGCCACATCACGCCGGAGTACGCCTGTGCGATCGCATCCTGGCCGCCCTTGTGCGAGTAGGGTCCCACCGGGCCGAAGCCCGTGCCGGAGGCCCAGATAATTCCGGGGTTCTCCGCCTTGAGTTCCTCGTAGCCGAAGCCCATCCGCTCCATCACGCCGGAACGGAAATTGCTGACGACGACGTCGGCGTCGGCCATGACCCGGCGGAGGACGGCTTTGCCCTCGTCGGTGCGGGTATCCACGGAAACGCTGCGCTTGTTCCGGTTGATGGACAGGAAGATGGGGTTGTCCTGGCCGTCCTTGTCCGGGAACGAATTGCGCGAAATGTCGCCGGCGCCCGGACGTTCCACCTTGATGATGTCCGCGCCGTAGTCGCCCAGGAGCTGGGTGCAGGACGGTCCCATGAACACTTGGGTGAAGTCCACGATCTTGATGCCTTCGAGCGGAAGCGGGATGCCGTTGGACTTGGCGGCGCCGGCGGGCGCCGCCGTCGTGGTTTCCTCAAACTCATCGAGAAGCGTGTCGGTGCTCATGCCCCCACCACCGCTTCGCTGTCGAGTGTAGCGTTCGACGACGGGATGTCGCCCGGGTCCGCACCGTGCCGGCGCATGCCCTGCTGGATGTCCAGCGCGGAAACGTCGCGGACGAGGGTGCCGTTTTCGACCGCGAGAGCCGCGGCGACGCCGACTGCCTGGCCCATGGCCATGCAGGGCGGGATCTCGCGGGACATCTTCTGCGCTTCCGGGGTGGCGGAGTAGTGGCGGCCGGCGACGAGGAGTTGGTCCACTTCCTTGGGAAGCAGCGAGCGGTACGGGTAGTAGTAATCGCGGCCGCGGGCCACGGTGTCCGCGAAGTGGCGGCGGGAGGTGACATCGTCCTTGGTCATGACGTATTCGCCCTCGAGCAGGCGGGTCTGCCGTACGCCCATTTGGGAGGCGACGTCCAGCATGTAGCAGTTCTCGAAGCCGGGCAGGTGGGCGCGGACGTACTCCACGGCCTCGGTGATACGGTCGCGCGCGGCAAACTCTGCGGCGGTCATGTCCGCCGGATCCACGCCGTCGTACCCGGTCATGTGGGGAGCGTTGCACCAGACGACGCCGTCGATGGGCGTCTTGAGCCACCACAGTTCCCAAGCGCCGCCAAGGAGGCGCTTGATGGTGCGGTTGATGGCACGGGCCTCCTTCGGGTTGGCCTGCTCGAAAGCTTCTGCGGCGGCCGTGTCCACGTTGCCCAGGCGGAAGACGAGGGTGGTGAGATAGCTGTCCTTGATGTGGCTGGCGCCGGCACGGGAGGCGACGTCGATGTCACCGGTCGTGTCGATGACGATGTCCGCCATGAACGCCTGCGGGCCGGACTTGGTCTCGCAGATGACGCCCTTGATCACGCCGTTGTCCACGATCGGGCGGGAGAACCACGAGTGCAGGCGGAGGTTGACTCCGGCTTCGCGGACAAGGTCGTTGGAGACGCGCTTCCAGCCGTCCGGATCGAAGGCTGCGGCGTAGCAAATCGGCTTGGGGTTGGTGTGGGAGTGGAAGTCGAAGGTGCCGTAGCGGCCCCACTTGTTCCAGAGTTCCTCGGAGGTCTTGCGGTCATCGGCAGGCGGAACGATAGCAAGGCCGAGCTTCTGCAGCCGTTCCACGTACTCCGAAACGATGCCGGTCACCGTGATTTCCTGGCCGTTGATCATGTCGTCGAGCACCAGGACCATGCCTCCGGAGGCAAGTCCACCGAGCGAGGAGTAGCGCTCCAGGAGCGTGACGGATGCGCCGGACCGTGCTGCGGTGACTGCGGCGGCCACGCCGGCGGGCCCACCGCCGACCACGAGGACGTTGGAGCGGGAGATGACGGGTGCGGTGAGGTCCGCCGTCGTCGTACTGAGTTCCAGTGACGATGTGGTGGCAAAGGAGTTCATGGTGGAGGATCCTTACTTCCCGGCGGGCATTCCGTTGGAACGGTTGCCGGGGTATAGACGGGGTGCTCAGGAAGAGCCTGCGGCGATGTACGCAGCGGACCAGGCCTGGCGGAGGGCATGCCGAGTAGAGGTCCCGGGGGACCTGGACACGGAAGATTGAGATGTTTGCGAACGGACATCCAAGGGTCCGTACGTGTATGGGAGCGAGCGGCGGCTAGCGCCGGCTGGTCACCATACGTGAGGGGCGTTGACCCAGATAGCTACGCATACCTCTTCGTAGCTGTTTTTGTACCAGTGAGGCGTATCCGAGGAGAAGGTGATCGAATCGCCCGCCTCAAGCGTGTAGCACTCGCCGTCGAGGAAGATGTCCTTCTTTCCCGACAAGATGATGCCGAACTCCTCGCCGCTGTGGCGGAAAGGGGTGGCGCTGGTGTCGTGGCCTGGCGGACTCACGATCCATTGGGCCTCCAAGGCGCCATTGAGGTCCGGGGTCAGGAGTTCATAGACTGCCTCTCCCACGGACTTCTTGGTGACGCCTTTGAGGTTTCGCCGCTCGGACTTGCGGACAACCGGCGACCTGGTTTCTTCCTGGCCGAGGAAGAACTTCCCCACAGGAATGTCCAGGCCGTGAGCCAGCTGCGCCAAGGTGGTGAATGATGGGTTGGCCAGCCCGCGTTCGATCTGGCTGACGATCGCCGGGCTGAGACCGGTGATTTCCGAGAGTTTGGACAGGGTCATCCCCTTGTCCTTGCGCATCGTGCGGACCTTGTTGCCGACAGTTGCCAGAAGCGCGCTCGTGCCGGCAGGTGAGGATGCCGTGATGATCTCGTTGGTCATGATCCAGCTTTCTCTCGGTGAGCTGACTCACATAACTATAGTGAAAAATTTTAGCGAATCAATGGTTTGGTGAAATTTTCTCGTTCTCCGGGTTCACTGACGCCGCTGCCGCGGCAGACTCTTCAATACACGCGGGGCAACGAAGGCTATTTACCAAAAAGCATTGACCTGGTGAATATCTTCAATATAGTTAAGTGAGTCGCATCACTTGGGGAAGTTTGCAACACGATCAGAGACGTTGGCGCTTCAGCCTTCTGGCGGAAGGCCCAGCCCGGCCCCACGTCCACCCTCGTGTTTCCCTTTCTGATCCTGCGGCACCCAAGCAAGCCATCCACGCTCCCTCTAACGGGACTGGGTGTCCCCGTTTGCTTCAAAGCGCTACGAAGAGGCACGCGTAGCTATCTGGGCTAACTCGCTTCCCATGAGGTGAGCTGGTTCGGCCTTGCCGGACCAAGCCAAAATGATAGTTTCGATCACCGTCCATTCCCCCTGGATGTCAACGGTGATCCGTACCCTCACGCACCGCGAAGGTGCGGAGGAAGGAAAGAATCATGACTGACACTGTCGTCAAGAATGGCCCGGAAAGCGCCCGGAAATCCCGGCTCTCTCCGGAAATCCGCCGTGGGCTGCTGGGCCTCGGACTCGGGAACACCCTTGAGTGGTACGACTGGATGGTCTTCGGACTCCTGTCGGCCTTCATCGGGCCAAAGTTCTTCCCCTCGCAGGACCCCACCGCCGCAACGCTTAACGCCCTGGCCGTCTTCGCCGTCGGGTTCGCCTTCCGTCCCTTGGGCGGCGTCCTGCTCGGTACTTTCGCCGACAGAATCGGCCGTCGAAAAGTGATGCTCTGGTCCATCATGATGATGGCAATCACCACGCTGATCATCGCCCTGTGTCCGACGTACCAGCAGATCGGCGGCGCCGCCGGCGTCATCCTCTTGGTCTGCCGCATCGTGCAGGGCATCTCCACCGGTGTTGAAGCTCCGCTTTCCACCGCGCACGCCGTCGAACTGGTTCCCGTGGGGCGCGAGGGGTTCGTCGCGGGCATCATCTCCTTCTTCGTCAACTCCGGCATTCTCCTCGCCTCGCTGGTCAGCTACCTGTGCAGCCTGATGCTGAGCGGGGCTGTCATGGCCGACTGGGGCTGGCGTGTTCCCTTCATCGTGGGAGCGATCTTCGGCTTCATCGTGGTCTACCTTCGGCGCACTCTTCCGGAAACCATGCGGCCCGAGGAGCTCGCGGAGAACTCCTCCAAAGCTGTTTGGGGCGGCGTGCGCAAGCATTGGCTGAGCGTGCTGGCCATAACCTTCGTGGTTGGAGCAGCGCAAGCCTACAACTACGCCTGGAACACCGGCCTGCCCACTGCGGCCCGCAGCGGCTTCAAAGAAGACGCCACCACTGTCTTCGCCCTCACCACCATTCTTGGAGCCGTGCTGGTTGTCGGCAGCCTGGTAGTCGGCAAGTTCGCAGACGGCAAGTCGATTTCGAAGTGGTTCCTGATCACCCGCGCACTGTCGATTCCGTCGGTCTTCCTGATGCTGATGTACGTCCGTCCGGGCATCGGCGGGTTCGCCGCGGTCCTCCTGGGCGGCTCGGTTGTCCTTGTCCTGAACATGACCCTGTACAACGTCGTCACCAGTTCCCTGATGCCCAAATCATGCCGAGGCGCCGGAACTTCCCTTGGTTACGGGATTGGTGTGGCCGTCTTCGGTGGTACGGCTTCCTATCTCCTGGTCTGGCTCCAGTCCATGAATGCATCGTGGATCTTCCCGGTTTACGTCGCGGTGCTGTCCGTGCTGAGCATTGTCTTCTACCTGCTGGCACGCAGGAAGAGCGGCATCTTCATTGGAAGCTAGGAACGTGATCTCGTTTGACCTCAGTCAGTCCGACGTAGAGCTCTACGCCGCGGCCCGCCAACTGCTCCTCACGGCTCATCACAGCGAGAACCATCGTGTCGCTGCCGCGATGCGGGGCGCGTCAGGGGCGATCTATCTGGGCCTTCACATCGGTTCCAAACGAATCAACGTGTGTGCCGAATCCAGCGCCCTCGCCAATGCCCGCATTGCCCAGGAAGCCTCCATCGAGTCCTCGGTCGCAGTCAGCATGGACGAACACGGAGAACCGCAGGTCACGAATCCTTGTGGCGTCTGCCGGGAGCTGCTGCGGAACTACGGAGCCGGGGCAACGGTCCTGGTTGATGCCGGGGGAGAGGTTGGAACTGTCGGTCTAGCCGAACTCCTGCCATATCCCTGGATGCGGGCCACCGAGACCGAATGGGCCACCCAACCACCGGAAGCCACGAAGATGCACTAAATGCAACGGAAAAGTCCGGGTCCGCACTCTGAAGAGTGCGGACCCGGACTTTTATCGTGAAACTGTTCCCTCGGCAACTGTCCGCTGAGGAACGGCGCCCTTTGGGAATTGCGGCGTTATGCCGAGCGGCGTTCCCCGCGACGTTCGCGCAGGATGTTCAGGCGGTCTTCGAGGATCTGCTCGAGCTCGGGGAGGCTGCGACGTTCCAGCAGCATGTCCCAGTGGGTGCGGACGGCCTTCTCGTTGGTGTCAACGGGGCGTTCACCATCAACCAGGAGCGCTTCCTTGCCGGTCTTGGAAACCCAGACAGGAGGGATCTCGGCTTCGGAGGAGAAGGTAACGAAGACCTGCTCTCCGTCCGCGCAGCGGTATTCAACCCTCTGACGCGGCGCCGGCTCCACGCCGGATTCGGTTTCCATGCTCTGGGCGCCAAGACGCATGCCCCGCAGGCTGCGATCGCTCATGATTACTCCCTCTGTCTGTTCGCGGAACCATGCTCCGCGCTAGCCGGACGCCGCGAGGCGTCGCCCGGACTACTGTCTGCACACGTTGCATCACTAGATGAAACGCCTGACCAAGCGTTAATGTTCCGTTCGGATTGAACCGGCCGGACAAATACACCATTATACGCGGATCGAAGCTGACAGGACAAAGCGAAGAGGACCGGCCAGAGAGATTGTGGCCGGTCCCCGTTCAAACTGTCGGTAGTTACGCGGACGGTTCTTGTTTGGAATCGCTGAACAGGTCAGCGACACCGGATCCGCCGTTGGCGCCACCGAGCGCTCCGCCGATGCCCTTGAGGGCCTCACCGACCTCGCTCGGGATGATCCACAGCTTGTTGGATGAGCCCTCCGCAATCTTCGGCAAGGTCTGGAGGTACTGGTAGGCAAGCAGCTTTTGATCCGGGTTGCCCTTATGGATGGCGTCGAAGACCTTCTGAATGGCCTGCGCTTCGCCATCTGCGCGGAGGATGGCTGCCTTCGCGTCACCCTCTGCAGCCAGGATTGCCGCTTGCCGTTGGCCTTCGGCCGTGAGGATCGCCGATTGCTTGGTGCCTTCGGCCGTCAGAATCGCAGCACGCCGGTCGCGCTCGGCCCGCATCTGCTTCTCCATTGAGTCCTGAATGGAGTGCGGCGGGTCGATTGCCTTGAGCTCCACGCGGGAAACGCGGATTCCCCAGCGTCCCGTGGCTTCGTCCAGGACCCCGCGCAACTGGCCGTTGATCTGGTCGCGCGAAGTGAGTGCTTCTTCAAGATTCAAGCCGCCCACGACGTTACGGAGCGTCGTGGTGGTCAGCTGTTCAACAGCCTGGATGTAGTTGGCGATCTCGTAGGTCGCTGCCCGGGGATCCGTGACCTGGAAATAGACCACGGTGTCGATCGATACAACCAGGTTGTCTTCGGTAATCACCGGCTGCGGCGGGAAGGAAACCACTTGTTCTCGAAGGTCCAACAGCGGCAGCAAGCGGTCGACAAACGGGATCAGGATGGTGAGCCCGGGGTTGAGCGTGCGCTGGTATTTACCGAGGCGTTCCACGACGCCGGCGCGCGCTTGCGGGATGATCCTGATCGAGCGGACCAAAACGATAATCACGAATATGACGAGAACTAGCAGCACGATCGCGGCTGCAGTTCCTCCCAAGCTGTCCATACATCTCCTTCATTCCCCAGTTACGTTTTTGATGCGGTATGTGTGCGGCAAAATGCCGGTCGCCAGTCGCCGAACGCTCGTCGTCGAACGTCGTGGCGTAAGCCATGGCGGGACGCTGCTAGTGCGGGCTGTTTTCCGCTGTCGGGGCGACTACCGCCGTCGCGCCGTCAATCCTGGTGACCTGCACGGTCTGGCCGGCGTCGATGATTTCCGCCGCGCTGCGGGCGCTCCACACATCGCCACCGATTTTGACGAGTCCCGCCGTCGCGCTGACGGGCTCCATGACGAGCGCCGATTGGCCGATCAAGCGGTCCACGTTGGTGCGTTGCTCGGCGGGCCCTTTGTGCAGATGCTTGAGTGCGATAGGACGGACGAACGCGATCATCAGCAGGGACACGATGCAGAGGACCACAATCTGCAACCACAGATCGGCTCCGGCAAGGTCAGCGACGAGTGCAGCCAGCGCGCCGGCCCCGAGCATGATGAAGAAGAAGCTGAGCGTCAGCATCTCCACCACGGCGAAAGCGAGAAACACCGTGAGCCAGAGGGCCCACCAGTTGCTGCCAAGCCATTCAAACATCGTTCCCCCTGTTTCCGGACTTGCGGCGGCAGCCGGCCTGATCCGGACTGCAGCGTCGGCAAGATCACAGTCGCTATTTTTCCATCCTAGCCCGGCGCGAAGGTTCCCGTTAGGCGCCTTGCTACGGCGCTGTGAAAACGCTGAGGGTGAACTTCGCGGTGGCTTGAACGGACGTTTCCGAGGTCGTTGACGCCAGAAGGGCGGCGCGTTCCAGGTGATGACCCGCCGGTCCCATGAAGGCGACATCGGCGATGTCCCGCCCACCGAGCTTGAGGTCCACGTCGAGGTGAATGGTGTCCGCGAGAGTGAAGAACTCCTGCATGGACTCGGTAAGTCGTTCTTCTTTTCCCGGCTCAATGTTGAGCATTCCGGTGCGTTCCGCAATCTCCCCAAGGTGTCCGTTGCGCGGAGTCACCACGATCACCCGGCCGCCTGGACGCAGGACGCGGGCGAATTCCGGGGGGTTCCGCGGCGCGAAGACCACGATGATGGCATCCACGGAGTGGTCGGCGATGGGCAGTGGTCGCCAGATATCCCACACCAGATTGACGGCGCCGGGATTCAGCCGTGCGGCCCGGCGGAGGGCGAACTTCGAGATATCGATGCCAATGGCTGCCGCAGGAGTGCGTTCCAGCACTGTCCGCAGGTAGTGGCCGGTGCCTGTCCCCGAATCGAGGACCAGGGAGCCCGGCACCGACAGGACCGGAGCCGCCTCCTCCGCGATGGCTTCGGCGAGCGGAGCGTAGTGGCCCGCGCCCAGGAAATCGTCGCGGGCCGCGACCATCTCTGCCGTGTCCGCCTCGAAGACGGTGCCCTTTCCCGTGAGCAGGTTGAAATAGCCCTGTTTGGCGGCGTCGAAACTGTGGCCGGCGACGCAAACCAGGGAAAGCGGCGCCGCCCCGCTTAGTCCAAAAGGACCCCTGCAGACCGGGCAGCGCAGGGAAGGGACGGCGTCGGAAAGCATAGGGACAATCCTACGGCGGCCGGAGTGGCAGATATCGTCACGCCGTGGCGGCCGCTAGGCTCACCAGCGTGAAAGCCGAACAACTCCCGCTGCTGAATTCCGTCTCTGCTCCCGCCGCCCATCCCGATGGGACCCGCGCCGTCGTGTCCGTAACGCGGCCCGATTTCGATGCTGATGCGTACGTCGGGCAGCTTTGGAGTGTTCCTTTTGACCCTGCGATCCCGCCCCGTCGGATAACCCGTGGGTTCCGGGACACCGCACCGGCATTCTCGCCCGACGGTACGGTATTGGCATTCCTCAGGGCGACGCCGGACGGCAAGCCGCAACTGCACGTGGTGGAGGCCGACGGCGGGGAACCGCAAGCGATCACTGAGCAGAAACTGGGTGTCTCGGACTTTTCCTGGGCACCCGATTCTCACAGGATTGTTTTCTCTTCGCGGGTTCCCGAGGAAGGCCGTTACGGAACGGTTGACGGCGTCGGGCCGGGCAGCGAAGACCCCCGATTGATCACCGACAACCAATACAGGCTCAATGGACTGGGTTACACCGCCGACAAGCCCGCGCAACTGTTCGTCGTCGACGTTCCCGAGCCCGGAGCGGAACCGCCGGTGGCCCCCGCCGGGAGGGCCGCTAAAGCCCTCGGGCCAGAGGCCGCGAGCCTGGTGCCGCGGGCCATGCAGTTGACCTCCGGCGACGTCGACCACACCTCGCCGTCGTTCAGCCGCAACGGCGAGAGCGTTTACTTCGTCGCCTCGCTTCACGAAGGCCACGACGCCGATCTCGCCTCGGGTATCTATCGTGTCCCCGCCGCGGGAGGGGACATCACCGCGCTGCGTCCGGACGCTGCACCGCAGTCTGTCCTGGAAGTCTGCGAGTCCGTGGACGGCGAACGGCTGTTCTTTACGGCACAGGACCTCGGCGATGACGGCCTGGATTTCGTCGCGAGGAACACAGCGCTATATGTCATGCCGGTCCGGGGTGGCAAGGCGACGATGCTGAGCGACGTCGAAAACCAGGACGTTGGCTGCCCCCTCGAAACCGTCGGAGCGGATGGGGTGCTGGCGCCCAACACGACTCGTGGGAACGTGCAACTGATCCGCTGGACGGCCGACGGCGGGACCGAGGTCCTCGTCGAGGGGCCCCGGGTGGTGATCGGCGCTTCCGCGGTGCGAGACATCGTGTCTGTCTCTTTCGGTGACGCGTTCAGCAACGGTGAGCTCGGCGTTCTGGAGAACGGTGAATTCCGGGTGCTCACCGATTTCGCCAGGGCGCTCCGAGGCAAAGCAGCCATTCTTGAACCGCACGAGTTCACAGCCACCGGCCCTGACGGCTACCCGGTCCATGGCTGGGCGGTCCTGCCGGAGGGGCCAGGCCCGCACCCCGTGCTGCTCACCATCCACGGCGGCCCTTTCGCGCAGTACACGGGAGCCTTCTTCGACGAAGCCCAGGTTTACGCCGAGGCGGGATACGCCGTGCTGATGTGCAACCCGCGTGGTTCCGCCGGGTACGGCCAGGCGCACGGCGGGGCCATCAAGGAAAAGATGGGCACCGTGGACATGGCGGATGTACTCACCTTCCTGGATGGTGCCCTGGAAGCCTTCCCGGTGATGGACAAGGAATCGATCGGCATCATGGGCGGGTCCTACGGCGGATACCTGACGGCCTGGGTCATCGGCCACGAACACCGCTTCAAGGCAGCCATCGTGGAGCGCGGATTCCTTGACCCCGTCAGCTTTGCCGGATCATCGGATATTGGATGGTTCTTCGGTGGCCAATACACGGGCGGCTCGCTGGAACAGATGGCGGCCCAAAGCCCCATGGCCGTGGTGACCGCAGTCCGGACACCCACGCTGGTAGTCCACAGCGAAAACGATCTCCGATGCCCGGTTGAACAGGGCCAGCGCTACTTTGCCGCCCTCAAGGCGCAAGGCGTGGAGACGGCGTTGCTCCTCTTCCCGGGTGAAGATCACGAACTATCGCGCTCGGGCACGCCACACCACAGGCGACAGCGTTTCGAGCAGATCCTCGCGTGGTGGGCAAGGCACCTGCCTTCAGCAGCAAACCGGCCCCGCGAGGCCGGCTCAGCTACGGATTGAGGAAACCAAGCCCGCGGCGTGCCTCGTCGATACCGGGGTACGCCCAATGTGCTGAGTATTCTGCATCGTTCGCCAGGGACCGCAGCTCGGCGCGGTCCACATAGAGTCCGCCTTGCAGGTGGTCGGTCTCGTGCTGGACTATCCGGGCCTGCCATCCGGAGAATCCAGCCGAGGCTGCACTGCCGTCGGGACGCTGATAATGCAGGCGGACATCGCGGTGCCGTGTGACCACGGCCTGGAATCCGCGCATCGACAAACAGCCTTCGTAGAACGACGCCGTTGCAGTCCCCTCGGGTTCGTAGCCGGGGTTCAGTATCGCGAAGAAGCCCAGCGGTGTCCTTTGGCGGATCTCCGAGGCCACAGGGTCAACATCGAAATGGTCTTCGAGCACGGCCAGCTGCAAGGGGATGCCGAGCTGCGGTGCGGCGAGGCCCACACCGGGAGCGGCGTGCATGACATCCCGCATCCGCTCGACCAGTTGCGCCAGTTCGGTGTCGTCGAGCTGGCCGTCATAGGGCGCGGCGCGCTGGCGCAGCACGGGATGGCCGACCTGCACGATGGGCGGGAGGCCTTCGAGGCCGAGCAAGTCCTGGACTGCGCTGCGGATTTCCGAGGCAGTAAACGTGGTGTCCGGGCCGGCAGCCATGGGGCGGGTCTCAAAGTCCATGGATTGAGCTTAGTGTCAATGCATCGTGAATCTACGGGCAACAAGCTCCGAGAACATCGGCAAGGTGATGGCTCGGCCGATCACCGCGTTCCTTGCGTTGAGGACCTTCGGGGGCAAGGGGCGGCCCAGCGCCATGTTGAGGCTGGCCTGCCAGATGGCTTTCTTCGCTGCACGCTGCCGGTCCCGCTCGAATCCAGCGAGTTCCTTGGTGGCAGGGCCTCCCGCGGATGTTCGCAATGCTTCGCTGATGATCGGCGCCAAGGCAACGGCGTCCAACCAGCCCAGGTTCATCCCTTGGCCGCCGATCGGGCTGATCTCATGGGCGGCGTCTCCAATCAGGGCGACCCGTCCGTGGATCATGCGGGAGACCATCCGGGAGGTGACGCCGAACGCGCTGATCATCGTATTGCTTGCGGAATCCACCGCGCTGCCGGTCCGCTTCTTGATAAGTGCGGCGAGCGCATGGGGAGTGGGTTCCTGGCACGGCGCGCCAAGCCGGACCACCCACCGGCGGATGCCGTCGGGCAGGGGGAAGGACTCCACGATTCCTCCGGGCTCAAGGAAGAGGACGGCGTTGTCGCCGTACGTCGATTCATCCCGGAAATCGCCCATGACGTAGTAGTCGGGATAGGTGCGGAGACGCGGCTCCAAACCCAGTCCCTCACGGACGGCGGAATGGACACCGTCGGCGGCCACTACGAAGCGGCCTAGAAATTCCACCGGAGCCCCCGATTGCTGTCCCCGCAGACGCAGGTGTCCGCCGTCGTCGACGACTTCCTCAACCTGCACCCCGCGGTGGAGGGCTCCCGGATCGAGGTCGATCACCCTGGACTCGAGGGCGTGGGTGGTGAGGTATTGCGGAACGGAAAGGATGAAGGGGTACTCGGCGGAGGGGCGGGCGAAGTCCATGTCGGCAACTTTCCTGCCACCGCTGTAAGCCGCACCGTGGGTGATGCGGACCCCGGAAGAGACCAAGGGATGTGCGGCACCTACTGCGTCCAAGGCCGCCAGGGCGGGAGGATGGATTCCTATGGCGCGCGTCTGGCGGCCCGACGTCGCGCGCCTTTCGAGAACCGCGACGCGGTGCCCGTTTTGCAGCAGCAGGGCTGCCATATATAGCCCGACAGGTCCGGCTCCAACCACCACGACGTCAAACATCATGGACCTCGCCGGGCCGGTAGACCAGCAGGTTGTGCCACAAGCCGCTCGGTTCAACCGTCCAGGCCGGGGGAGTGGCCGCACGGAGTTCCGCCGCGGTATAGCTGCGCCTGATGGACGTGAGGCCGTCGCCGTGGATGTAGGAACCGATGCCGAGGGGCCAGGATCCTGCCCAGAAAAGTGCGTAGGCCATGCGGCTGCGTTTGAGGTCGTTGTGCAGGGCGATCCGGCCGCAAAGCTGTTCGGAATCGTGAAGGAAGGCGGCGAGTTCCGGGGTGGTCAGGTGGTGCAGGACATGGTTGGAAATAACGACGTCGAATGTGCGACCTTCTGACACGAGCTCCGAGCTGAGGGCCTTCCGGTAGCTCACGCGCTCCACCGGCGGAGCGGAGTTGGCGAACTGGAAGGCGCGCTCGTCCGGGTCGATTCCGGTTATTTCCAGCTGATAGCCGTCCGCCGCGGCACGACGAGCGAGGTTACGGGCGACGTCTCCACCGCCGCAGCCGATGTCAAGGACCGTGGTGGGCACCGCCGTCGTGAGCAAAGGCTTGATCCGTGAGCTGTAGGTGGCCCGCCAGCCGGAAACTACGGCGTTGACGATCGGAAACCGCGCGTAACTCCGGTTGAGCCGGTCAAGCTCGCAATCGGGACGGTCCATGTCTTCCACCGCGGTCACATCCCGTTCGCCGAGAAAGCCGCCAGCGCGGGGGTGGGCGAGCATCAGAGACCCGGCATCACAGGGTCGGGGAAACCCTGGTGAACAGTCCCGTCTCCACCGTGAGGCCGGGCCCGAATGCCATGGAACAGATGCGTTCCTCCCGCTCTGCCGGAGTTTGTCCCAGGATGTGTTTCAAGACGAAGAGCACAGTGGCGCTGCTCATGTTGCCGTAGTCGCGAAGGACGTCGCGGGCGGGAATCATCTGCTCTTCGGTGAGTTCAAGCTTCGATTCGACTTTGTCGAGGATGCTGCGGCCGCCGGGATGGATGGCCCAATGTGCAATGTCCCGGTAGGGGAGTCCGGCCAGGGAGGGGTCCCGGGCAAGCAGCGGTTCGAGCGCGCCTGTGATGTGTTCCTCGATGATGTGGGGCACGTACGTGCCGAGAACCATTTCGAATCCTTCGTCTCCGATGTTCCAGGCCATGGCTTCTTCGCCGACTGGCGTCAGGACAGTCTCGAAGTGATCGAGCCTGATCACCGGGTCCGGCCCTTCGGGTTCGCGGGAAGTCACGACGGCGGCTGCCGCGCCGTCCGCAAAGATCGCCGAGCCCATGATGGTGTCCGGATCGTTTGAGGTCCGGACGTGGAGCGAGCAAAGCTCCACGCAGATGACGAGGACGACGGCAGAGGGGTCGGCCTGGCAGAACTGCCGGGCTGCGCGGAGGGCGGGGAACGCGGCGTAGCAACCCATGAAGCCGAGGTGATAGCGCTGTACCGCCGGGCTGAGTCCGAGGGCCCGGACCACTTTGTAGTCGGGGCCGGGATTGAAAAATCCGGTACAGGAAACAGTGATGACGTGGGTTATGTCAAGTAAATCGATATCGGGACATTTCCCGACGGCGGCCTTGGCGGCCTCGATGAACAATTTGGTGGCTTCGACGGCAAAGATTTCGTTGCGGACTTTGGTGCTGGGGCTAAGTACACGGCCCGTGGCAGGGTCGAAGAACGAGGGATTCTCGGAGTGGTTATCAAGGGACAATTCGGCGACGGCGGTGAATCGGGTATCGATTGCTGCTGAATCAAAACAGGTTCGCACCAGCCGGGATCCAAGCCGTGTCAGGCCGGGTTGAGATGCAAAAACGTCGCGCGCCTGTGGTTGCACAAGCACTGTGGGCGGTACGGCAGTTTCCAGAGACCTCACGTAGACCGGCATGCTTCATTGTTGGCGACGAAGATGCCGTTGACAATGGCAGGGCGTGGAAATGTGGACGTTTTGAGGGGCATCGGCTGTTTTCCGGGGAGCTGCTCCTCGACCGGTTTCCGGGTTTTCAAAGCTTCTGCGTCACAAATTGAGGCGATGGGCTACTAGTTCTAGTAGGAGCCCATTTGTCCGTTTCGCTGAGCTCGCCGAGCGGCTGGACCGGTTGGCAATCGACAAAGGAACGGGTTCTCACAGCTACTCCCACTCTCGTGGTTTTAACGCCGATAATCTACATTATGTAAAGTTGCGAAAGACCGTTCGCCCGTTTCTGCGAATACATCCGCTTCTTCCGACGGCCGCACAGGTGCCGAAATCGGTCCTGCCAGACCCCCGCTTCTCCCTGGGGCGCAGTGGCAACCAAACCGGCGAACGAAGCCCAGTGACAAAGCCGCCGACCACGTATACGCTCCGATCAGCTTCCATCTTCAGGGGGATTCGATGAAGCATTCACGATTGTGGCAAAACACTTTTCGCCTACTATTTTTCGTCCTGCTAATGACTTCTTGTGCATCGGGCCCGGTAGGCGAAACAAGGCCGGACGTCCCAGCGCTTTCCCCGACCGTTTCCACGCCTCCAGTGGTTACGTGCACGTCGTTCCTGCCGTCCGCCCCATGTTCGCAATACGTCAGCATTTCGGGGACATCCGACGGCGTCACCCTGCCTTGGGTGGCGGCAGGCGGGCTGAGAGTGGAACTGTATTCCGTCAACGGGGTGCTTCAGTTCGCGGCGAAAACCCCGTGCAATCCGATCAGTGGACCGGCGACCATCACAGCGAACACCCTCACACTCGGCAAACTCGCGGCTGGAGCAATGGGCTGCGCCGGCGAGTCTTCTGCTCAGGAGCAATGGGTCACGCAATTCCTCAGTCGCCCCATAGAAATGTCGTTCGTGAAGGACACTCTGACCTGGACGGCTGGAGCGGACACGCTCAGCTTCAAAAGCAAATAGCAGGCGCTCGTTGTGGCGTTACGCTGCCCACCAGACGGAATTCCCGGCGGGGCTCCGCTGGTCCAGCATGGGGCTCCTCCCCCAGTGCCCTGGCCGACGATCACGGGATAGGTGAGCAAATCGAGTTGGTCGACGAGGTCGTTGGCGAGCAGCCATCGGACCAGGACGCCGCTGCCCGGGACCAGCAGCTCGACGTCGTGATCTGCCTTCAGCTCGGCGATTGCTGTGGCGAGGTCGCCGGACGCACCGCCGTAGACCTCGCTGAGATAGTCACCCGTTTCGGCGTCGAGAAGAGGTATGGCCCATCCCCCGCGCTCAAAGCCGCCTCTGCGATCTTCGTCGGCTCCGCCCAATCCCTGCATCACGCCGTCCACCGAGACGTTGGTCGTTGTCGTCAACCTCATGTCGTTTCACCCCGTCGAACAACGGCCGCGGACCCCTTCTGGATCCACGCTACGTGCCCTCATTCTCCCAAGCCTTTACGCCCTTTGCCCGGTAGCGCCGTCGAACGCTGAATTCGGTCATGGCGGCGGCTTCCGTGCGACGATATCCGGATGGAACAGACCCCGGATGTGCTGCGCTATGCCGCCTTTACCGATACCCCCGAAGGAGGAAATCCGGCAGGAGTGGTCCTGGATGCAAGCGGCCTGGACGACTCACGGATGCAGGCAATCGCGGCTGAGATCGGGTACGCGGAAACGGTCTTTGTCACCGAGATGGCCGTTGACGGGGACGCCCGCCGAAACCGTGTGCGGTACTTCTCCCCCATCGCCGAGGTACCGTTTTGCGGCCACGCGACTATCGCTTTGGCTGTCGCGCTCTCAGGACGCGACGGTGCGGGAACCTTTGTATTCGACACCGAGGTAGGGCCCGTGGTGATTGAGACGGCGGGCCGCGGCACTGAGGTCACGGCAAGCTTCACGAGCGTGGAACCCCAAATTGCCGAGTTCTCCGACGGCGTCCTGGATTCCCTGCTCGGATTGCTCGGCATGGGCCAAAGCGAACTGCACCCGGGCTACCCTCCGAAGGTCGCTTTCGCCGGAAACTGGCACCCCATCCTGGTCTTCGCCGAACGGAGCACCTTCGACTCCTACGTGTTCAACCCGGATGCCATGCGCGCGCTGATGGATGCCCAGGGCTGGGCCGGCACCGTCACGACGCTCTGCGAGATTGCTGGCGGCGAGTTCGACTCGCGCAACCTTTTCCCCGTGGGAACCATCACTGAAGATCCGGCGACAGGTTCAGCCGCCGCGGCTTTCGGCGCATACCTCCGGCTGCTTTCGCTCGTGGAGACCCCAACCCGAGTGATTGTGCACCAAGGCAGCCACGTCGGCCGCCCGAGTGTCCTCATGGTCGACATTCCCCCGCAAGGCGGAATTGTCGTGAGTGGCGAAGCCGTGGAGATCGCCGAGCCCACATAACCAGTCCAGGCCCCACAAAACAAGGATAGTAAGGCAACCTTTTCAGTTTGCCTTACTATCTGCTAGCGTCGTTGTTATGAACCCCCACCCGGATACAGACGCGACGGGCATGCTCGAAGCTGCCGCGGAGCTTCGTGTCCTCATTGGCCAGTTGACCAGGCGGCTGCGTGAGCAGTCCCAAGTGGACAACCCGACCCAAGTGGACAACCTGACGAATGCGCAGAAGGCCGTGTTGATCCATTTGGATCGTGACGGTCAGGCCACCCTGTCCGCGCTGGCCCGCGCAGAGGGAATGCGTCCCCAGTCCATGGGCGCCATCATTTCCGCCCTTTCCAGCGCAGGACTCGTTGAGAGCGGCCCTGATCCGGCAGACGGCCGCCAGCGGATCTTGTCCCTCACAACCGAAGCCCGGAGGAGCATCAGCGCTAGCCGGGCGGCCAAAGCTGATTGGCTCTACCGCACCATCCAGTCCAAACTCACGCCGGACGAGCAGGAACGCTTGCCCGGCGCTACCCACCTACTCAAACGCCTTCTGGAGCCGTGATACCCATGCCCATCACCACGTTGGACCCACAGACCGCCCTCATCATCGTTGACCTTCAGCGGGGAATCGTTGCGTCCCCGAAGGCTCATCCCCTTGAGCCAATCGTGCGGAACTCCGTTGCACTGGCTGACGCCTTTCGCAGCCACGGACTGCCCGTGGTACTGGTGAACGTCACCGGCGGCGCTCCGGGCCGGACAGATCAAGGCAGCACTGCAGGAAGGGAGTTCCCCGCCGATTTCGCCGAACTCCTGCCCGAACTGAACCAGCAACCGAGCGATCACCTTGTCACGAAGAAGACCTGGGGCGCCTTCACCAACACCGGTCTTGGCACGCTCTTGGAAGACCTCGGAGTAACGCAAGTTGTCCTGACGGGTGTCGCCACGAGCATTGGCGTGGAATCCACTGCGCGGAGCGCCCACGAATCCGGCTTTAACGTCACCCTCGCACTCGACGCGATGACTGATTTGACCATGAACGCCCACGAAAACTCCGTCAGCACGATTTTTCCCCGGCTGGGCGAGACCGGCACGACGCAGGAAATCCTGGGCGTGCTCAAAGCCACCCGGTCGTGACCGCGCGGGACGCCGCCCAAGCATCGAGCCCGTCAGCTGACACGGGCAGCCGAGGGCTGACTCCCCCACGGAACGCGGCCGGCGCTCCGGCTGCAGGCCACGGGAACCCGCCGTCAAACCCGCTCGGCTGGAGGTTCACGGCACCGCTGCTGCTTGGCTCCACCCTGAACCCGATCAACAGTTCGATGATGGCCACCGCGCTGGTGGGCATCGGGGCTGACTTCCGGTCGAGTCCGGGCGCCACCGCCGGGCTCATTTCCGTCCTGTATCTATGCAGCGCAGTGGCCCAACCGACCATGGGGAAACTCTCCGTTCTCTTCGGGCCCAGGCGGGTGTTCCTTTCCGGCGTCGCTATCCTTCTGCTGGCCGGAGTCGTCGGAGTGCTGGCGCCCAACCTGGGCGTGCTGCTCATTTCGCGGGCACTCATCGGCATCGGAACCTCAGCGTGCTACCCGACGGCGATGGCGCTGGTCCGCCGGCGGGCCGACGAGTCCGGCATTGGCGTACCGGGCCGCGTCTTGGGCAACTTTTCGATCGCGGCCCAGGTGACCGCCGTCGTCGGCTTGCCGCTCGGCGGAGTGCTGGCCGGCGCGTTCGGCTGGCGGGCCCTTTTCGCACTCAACATTCCGTTGGCCCTGCTGGCCTTCACCTTCACTTTGCTTGGAGTAGCGAAAGACGCGCCGGTGCACAAACAGGGCCTGGTTAGCCTGCTCACCATGCTGGACCTGCCGGGGATCGCCCTCTTCGCCGGTGCGATTGTCTCGCTGCTGGTGTTCCTCTCGGCGCTCACGACGCCGGCCTGGTGGCTTGCGGTGCTGGCCGTGGTGCTCGCGGGGGTGCTGCTGTTGCGGGAGCGGCATGCGGGCAGTCCACTGATCGACGTCCGGATGCTGGGCAGGAACGGACCGCTGCAGCGTACCTACCTGCGTACGATCCTGGCCGCCCTGGCCACATATGCCTCGATGTACGGGACCAGCCAGTGGATGGAACAAAGTATGGGGCTCAACCCCGCGGCGGTGGGGCTGATTCTGATTCCGTTAAGCCTGCTGAGCATTGTCGTGGCACGGGTCGTCTCAAGCCGGGCGTGGGTCCGCTGGCCGTTGATCCTTGCAGGCGTCGCATTGACGCTTTCCGCAGGCGTGATGCTGCTCGTGAACCACAGATCCGGCGTCGGGCTACTCATTGGAATGACCTTGCTGCTGGGCCTGACCAACGGTTTCAGCAGTTTCGCGAATCAGGCGGCGCTGTACCTGCAAACGACTGCCGCGGAGATCGCTGTGGCCTCCGGATTGCTGCGGACGTCAATGTACTTGGGCGCGATCGGCTCCTCCAGCCTCATCGGCATCGCCTTCGGGCCGTCCACCACCGACGCCGGTTTCCACACTTTGGCGTGGATCCTGGTCGCAATCGGCGCCTCGATGGTTCTCCTGACGGCGTTTGACCGCAGCGTTCCGGCCGTCGCCGCGGAGCATTGAGCCCGACGGCGGAAGCACTGGACGGCAACGGGTGCGCCCCTCGAGAAACGCCGCGATGATCAGAAGGGATGACGCAAAGGCGCGCGTCATCCCCGCTCAGCTGTTTGCCGAAACCGCAGTCCCCAGGCCAAGCGCCGTGAGGATCGCGGCAGACGTCCGTTCGAGTGCTTTCGTCACAGATGGCCTCTTCAGCCAGAGAACCGCTTTGGTCGCCACCAGGGACAGGACGCCGAGGTAGAGCATCGAAATGACGAAATCGATGACTCCTAGCAACATCGTCAGTCCAAAAGACGCTTCCCCCGGAGGAAGGAACTGGGGCACCACAGCGAGGAAAAACAGGCCCACTTTGGGGTTCAGCATGCACGAAACAAGTCCCGCCAGGAAAGTCGAACACAGTTTGGGGCCCGCCTCGACAGAGTCCTGTTCCTGGTGGGCTGGCTGTCCTCGCCGACTGTGGATAAAGGCGCTGATCCCTAGGTAAACCAGATACAGGCCACCGATGATTTTCACTACCCTGTATGCCTCGGCCGACTGCTCCAGAAGGGCCGCCAATCCTATGCCGACAAGCCCTGCCCAGAAGATGCTGCCGAGCGAGGACCCGAGGCCCGCCGAGAGGCCGGCCTTGACGTTCGACAGGCTGTACCTCAGGACGAGGAACGAGTCAGGGCCCGGTGTGAGGGCCAAAATCACGCACAATCCGACGAACGCCGCAAGTGAACTCAGAGTCATGTTCCCATTGAATCATTGCGCGGCATCTGCCCTGCTGCCGCGGGCCTCACGGAAGCTTCCCAGAGCCCCCGGCTACAATAGGGCCGTCCGTATTTCCCCTGGAGAGGTAGTTCCCTTTTGGTCACTCGCCACGATGCATCCAGCCCGGAGCCGGGTCAGTCACCCCCTGTTGCCTACCCGGGCCAGGGAAAACTGGCTGCCCGCAGCCGGCGGTTCAGCTTTCGCCGTTCGCCCCGCTGGTTCAAAATCACCAGCGCCGCAGTGGCCGTCTTGCTGATCGCAGTCATCGCGTTTGGAGGGTATTGGGTATGGCGCCTTCAGTCCAACATCTCATCGTCCGCACTCGGTGCCGGGGGCGTCAGGACGGAAGGACCGGTGGACGACAGCAAGGACCGTCTCCAAATCCTCGTTCTGGGTACCGATACCAGGAGCGGTAAGAACGGGCAGTTCGGCACCACGGACCAATCCTCCGGCTACGGCCAATCGGACGTCATGATGTTGCTGGATATTTCCGCGGACAACAACCATGTCAACGTGATCAGCTTCCCGCGCGACTTGTTGGTCGACGTGCCGGCCTGTACTGACAACAAAACCGGCAAGCAATACCCCGAACGGCAAAATGCGATGATCAACAGCGCGATGGCCGAGGCAGGCATCGGCTGCGCTGTTGACACCGTCAACAAGCTCACGGGTTTGGAAGTTGACCACTTCATGATGGCCGACTTCAACGCCGTGACCGAACTATCCAAAGCCGTCGGCGGCGTCGACGTCTGTGTGAGCACCGCCGTCAACGACCCCGACTCCGGATTGCATTTGCCCAAGGGCACCTCACAGGTGGAAGGTGACCAGGCACTTGCCTTCCTGCGCACCCGCCATGCATTTTCCGACGGCGGAGACCTCGGACGGATCAAGGCCCAGCAATCGTTCCTTGGTTCCCTCGTGCGGAAGCTCAAAGCTGACGGCACGCTCGGAAACCCCCAAAAGATGCTGGGCATCGCCGATACGGTCACCAAGAACCTCACGGTCGACAACGGTCTCGCCTCGGTCCCGGCCCTCTTGACCATCGCGGGCAGGCTGAAAAACATTGACCCGGCCAAGGTCAACTTCATCACCGTGCCCAATGTCCCTGCCGCGTCCGATCCCAACCGGCTCGACCTCGATCAACCGGCTGCGGGCAACTTCTTTGCTGCCCTGACCAAGAGCCCCGACCTCAGCCAGCCCGCACCAAGCGCCGCGGCGTCCCCTGCTCCCTCCACGGAAACGTCGAAGGCCGGATACGACAAGGCGCTTCAACCGATCACCGTTGCCAATGGAACGGGCGTGACCGGCAGAAGCCAGGAGATCGGAGCGCTTCTCTCCGCCGGAGGCTTCACGAAGCTGGCCAGGATCCAAGCCGACTCCCGGCCGCAGACCATGGTCTACTACGGTGCAGGCTTTGCCGACGTTGCCGCGGACGTCGCCGCAATGTTCGGGTTGCCGGCGACGAGCGTGCAGCAGGTCACCAGCGTCCAGGGAGTCCAGCTCTACGCCGGGCAAGATTTCGCCGCAGGCAACAAGCCGACGCTTCCGGCCCCTAAGCCCAATGACGTGGTTGCCCAGACCGCCCAAGACCAGACATGCCAAACGACCAACCCGGTCGGATAGCCCGATAAGACAGAAAGCGCCCTCCGTCCCGCATTGCGCGGCGGAGGGCGCTTCTGTTCTTGGCTTACTGAGGCTGCTCCCCCGACACGTTGACCAGCCAGGCAATGCCGAACTTATCGGTCAGCATCCCGAAGATGTCTCCCCACGGCGCCTTCTCCATCGGCACGGTGACCGTCCCGCCGTCGACCAGCCCGTCCCAATAGCCGCGAAGTTCTGCTTCGTCGTCGCCGCTGAGCGACACCGAGATGTTGTTTCCCGGGCTGTAGTCCATGCTATTGGGGGTGTCTGCGGCCATGAGCAGCAATCCCTTGTCTGTTTTGAGCGCCGAGTGCATGATCTTGTCGCTCTCGGCGGGGTCTTCGCTCGCGTGGAACTCCGCGAAGGTGCTTTGGGTCAACTCGCCTCCAAAGACCGACTGGTAGAAGGCCATGGCCTCCTTGGCGTTGTCCCGAAAGCTGATGTAGGGGTTGAGGTTCGTGGTCATTACATGGCTCCTCGGTGTTTGGGGGCAGCACGATCAGCTACCTTTTCGTCATGCTAACAGCGCCCGCCGGGACCATCTACAGGCAAACTTTTTCCTGCCCGACGGCGGCTGTCAGCTCCCGGGGCCCCGCCTCCTAGCTGCCGCTTGCCTGCCGGCCGACCAGCCCGACTGTGTTGCCCTCGCTGTCCTTGATGAAGGCCATCCACTCATCGCTTCCAACTGGCCCGAGGCTTCCATCGACATGGCTGTAGACCAATTGTGGCTCCTGGACGATCTTCGTTCCCGAGGCGCGTAGGTCTTCAACAGAGAGCCGGAGATCCGGGACGTCGAGGTAGATCAGCGACGACGGAGCGCCGCGATCCAGGAGAAGCCTGACGCCGTCGAGATCGAAGAAGAGCAGGCCGGGCGGATCGAATCTTCCGCTCGGCGCACTGCCCAGCAACCGGGAGTAGAACGCCGATGCCCGGTCGAGGTCCACCGCCCGCTGAGCAACCTGGATCAACTTCATGTTGCACCTCCGGTGGTTGGCGTCGCTTCACGTGTCGTAGCCACATCTTCCGCGGTACTCGATCCTGGTTCAAGAGGTGCTGGTTCAAGGGTGCGGGTTCAAGAGGTGCCGGTTTAAGAGCCTAGTGGCATGCGCAGGACTTTCGGTTCGAGTTCGGGCATCAGTGCGGGATAGTGTCGTTTCCATGCCTGCTGCAAAATCCGCCCTGCCCCGCACCGCCCTCATCGCCGGCCTGGCCGACGCCATTCTCATTCTTGTTTTCGCGGCCATCGGCCGCGACGCACACCAGCGCGCCGATGTGGTGACCGGGGTCTTTTCCACGGCATGGCCGTTTCTTGCCGGTGCCGCGATCGGATGGCTTGCCGTGCGGGCCTGGCGGGCACCCCTGCAGATCTGGCCGGCCGGCGTCGGCGTATGGATTGGAACCGTGGCCGGGGGCATGCTTTTGCGTGCGGCTACCGGACAGACCGTGGTGCTCGCGTTCATCATTGTCGCCTTGATCAGCTTGGCGATTCTGCTCCTCGGCTACCGCGCCGTGATCGCCCTCGTGGTGCGTGCCCGTCGACGGAGCCACCGGTCCTAAGCACCGGCCGATGGACTAGGCTTGCTACGTCCACTGCTGCACTTCGGAAAGGCCGCCCCCAGTGATCACCGCTTTTGTCCTGATCAAGACCGACGCTTCACGCATCCCGGAGACGGCCGAGGAGATCTCCGCCATCCAAGGAATCAGCGAGGTCTACTCCGTCACAGGGGAATGGGACCTTATTGCCGTGGCGCGCGTGGCGAAGCATGAGGAGTTGGCGGACGTCATCGCCGACAGGCTCTCCAAGGTTCCCGCGGTGGTGCACACCACCACCCATATCGCCTTCAGGGCCTACTCGCAGCATGATCTGGACGCGGCGTTTTCACTGGGCTTCGAGCAGTAACCGCCTGAAGCCGGGCGCCTTGCCTACCTTTGGGTGAGTCCCACCCACGTGTCGAGGACCCGGATGGCTGCTCCGGAATCGATGGATTCCGCAGCCCGCAGCCAGGCCGACTTCATGCGGTCCAGGAACGGTCCGTCGGCTGCAGTGTCGAAGGCCACCAGGCCTGCGGCGGCGTTGAGCAACACCGCGTCCCGGACCGCGCCCGGCTTCCCGTCAAGCACTTCGCGCACGACGGCGGCATTCGCCTTGGCGTCGCCGCCTCGAAGATCGGCGACGGTCGCCGCAGCGATCCCCAGATCCGCGGGCGAGAACCGCTGCTCGCTCACTTGCCCGTTCCTGATTTCCCATACCGTGGATGGACCCGTGGTGGTGAGTTCATCTAGTCCGTCTTCCCCGCGGAATACCAATCCGCGGCTCCCCCGCCGCGCAAGGACCCCTGCGATCAAGGGAGCCATGGTGGCGTTGGCAACACCCACGGCTGAAGCCTGGACATGGGCCGGGTTGGTCATGGGTCCCAGGAAGTTGAAGGCCGTGGGAATGCCAAGCTCCGCCCGCACCACACCGGTATGGCGGAACGACGGGTGGAACACCTGGGCGAAACAGAAGGTGATTCCCGCCTCTTCGGCGTTGCGGGCTACGCGTTCGATCGGCAAGTCGAGCCTCACGCCCAAGGCTTCCAGGACATCGGCAGAGCCCGACGACGACGATGCCGCCCGGTTCCCGTGCTTTACGACACGCGCTCCCGCGCCGGCCGCCACGAGGGCAGCCATGGTCGAGATGTTGACCGTGTTGAGTCGATCGCCGCCGGTGCCTACGATGTCGAGCTTTTCACCCGGAATGCTCACGGGCTTGGCGTTGGAGAGCATTGCCTCCACCAGTCCTGTGACCTCTTCCACCGTTTCCCCCTTGGCGCGCAGGGCCACCAGGAAACCGGCAATCTGGGAAGGGGCGGCTTCTCCCGACATGATCGTGTTCATGGCCCATGCCGTGTTCCCGACCGAGAGGTCATGCCCGTTGATCAATGCGGAGATGAGTCCGGGCCACGAGTTGCTTGCCTGCTCTGCAGATGCCTGTGAAGTCACCACTTGATGCTAGCGATCCACCCTGCTCCGTGACCAATGCTAAGGACGCCGGGAACTTTTCCGCGCGAATTCGCGTGTTTGTAGAAAAAGTCTCCCCAAATGGCGGTTCGCATTGGGAAGTCCGGACTTTTACAGACATAATGTCCTTGTGACATCTGCGACCCATGCCCCCAGTACCCCGGCGCACCCGACGCTGAATCGCCCCAATTTGGTTTCCGTTGGAACCGTTGTGTGGCTTTCCAGTGAGTTGATGTTCTTCGCCGGTCTCTTCGCCATGTACTTCACGCTGCGCTCCACGTCGGGCGCCTTGTGGGCGGAAGAAACCGGCAAGCTCAACTTCCCGTTTGCGCTTGTAAACACCATCGTCCTTGTGTCGAGTTCCTTCACTTGCCAGATGGGTGTCTTCGCCGCCGAGCGACTTGAGCCGCGCCGTCGAGGTGGTGTGCTGCAGTTCACCCGCTGGGGCATGAACGAATGGTTCATCCTGACGTTCATCATGGGCTCCTTCTTCGTTGCCGGGCAGACCACCGAATACGCGATGCTTGTGTCCGAGCATGTGACGCTCTCGGCCAATGCCTACGGTTCCTCGTTCTACATCACAACCGGCTTCCACGGCCTCCACGTCATCGGCGGCCTCATCGCCTTCCTGTTCATTATTGGCCGTGCCTACGCCGCCAAGAAGTTCGGGCACTTCGAAGCGACCTCGGCAATCGTCACCTCGTACTATTGGCACTTCGTGGATGTTGTGTGGATCGGCCTCTTCCTGGTCATCTACGTACTGAAGTAGCCCGGCACCCACTCTTGTTCCACAAGAGGATGAATTTTAAAGAAGCGGCTCTTGGAGCCGACGCAGGATCGAATAAAGGAACCACCACGTGAAGGCACTCTCGCAGAAGCGACGTCATCCACTGGCAGCCATTGCGCTGCTGCTGATGGGACTCCTCGTCACTGGTGGGCTCTACGCCGTTGCCACAACGGTCAACCAGGCGAAGGCAGATACCACTACCTTCAGCGCAAGCGACGCCCAGGAGGGCGGCAAGCTTTTCGCCGCCAACTGCGCCACCTGCCACGGCATGGGCGCCAGCGGAACCAAGGACGGCCCCTCGCTGGTCGGCGTGGGTGCTGCTGCGGTTGACTTCCAGGTTGGCACCGGCCGTATGCCCATGCAGATGAACGGACCCCAGGCCCAGGAAAAGCCGCGGCAGTTCAACGACCAGCAGACCCAGCAGCTTGCGGCCTACGTCGCTTCGCTCGGCGCTGGCCCGTCAATTCCCGACGCATCGCTGCTCGACGAAAAGGGAGATGCCGCCAAGGGTGGCGAACTCTTCCGCGTGAACTGCGCGATGTGCCACAACGCCGCAGCCGCCGGCGGTGCTTTGACCCGTGGAAAGTTCGCTCCGGCACTGGCTGGCGTCTCCGGCCAGCACATCTATGAAGCCATGGCCACTGGTCCGCAGAACATGCCCGTCTTCAACGACGCCAACATCTCTCCTGAAGGCAAGCGCGACATCATCACCTTCCTGAAGAAGATCGAAACCAACGGCTCGCCTGGTGGAAACGATCTCGGAGGATTGGGTCCGGTATCCGAAGGTCTCTTCGTCTGGGTTGCAGGCCTCGGCGTCATCATCGCCTTCACCATCTGGCTGACGTCGCGTACGTCCTAGGCCAGCGCACTAAAGAACTTCTGCTGTCCCCACAGCAGTTTTGAATTGAACATTAACCCGGTTACGGCCGGGACAACGAGAGAAGGATGAGGCGAATTATGGGCAACCATAGTGACGGCAGTCCGAACCACTCGGGCACCGTAGCTACGGCTGGTCAGAATGTTGTGGAGAAGTTCCAGGATCCTGGGCTTCCTCCGCACCGTTTGCGCCTGGCTGACACGGACCCGAGAGCCGCTAAGCGAGCCGAGCGACAGGTGGCCATACTGTTTGGCATCTCCGTCATCGGCACGGTGATCTTCCTGGTGTCGTACTTTGCCATTGATCTTGGGCAAGACTCCACGATCGCAACAATCCGCACCCAAAACCTGTTGCTCGGCCTTGGCACCGCATTTGCGATGCTGGGCATCGGCACCGGCATCGTGCACTGGGCCAAGGCCCTCATGCCGGACCACGAGGTTTCGGAAGAGCGCCACGCCATCCGCACCGAGGATGACCGGCAGGCAGCCGTGCGAATCGTCGAGGACATCGTCGAGGAAACCGGCATCAAGCGTCGCCCGCTGATCCGCAACACCCTTCTGGGTGCCGTGGCACTGGCGCCCCTCCCTGCCTTGGCAGTGTTCGGTGACCTGGGTCCCCGCCCGGACAACACGCTCGCGCACACCATGTGGGCTCCCCAGGACGGCAAGCTCAAGCGCCTCACCCGCGACCCCGACGGAACTCCGATCAAGGCATCGGACGTGACCATCGGTTCCGCCTTCCACGTGATCCCGGAGGGCCTCAACGAACTCCAGGAGGGCAAGCTCAACGCGAAGGCCAAGGCCGTCGTTTTGCTCATGCGCCTCAACCCGGATGACTTGACGATCTCCAAGGGACGCGAAACCTGGAGCTACAACGGAATCGTTGCCTACTCCAAGATCTGCACCCACGTTGGTTGCCCCGTTGCCCTTTATGAGCAGCAAACGCACCACCTGCTGTGCCCGTGCCACCAGTCAACCTTCGACCTCACCAAGGAATGCAAGGTTATCTTCGGCCCCGCCAGCCGTCCGCTCCCCCAGCTGCCCATCGCGGTTGACGCTGAAGGCTACCTCGTAGCCACGAGCGATTTCAAAGAACCTGTAGGACCGAGTTACTGGGAGCGTGACGAGCATGAGCGCCTCATCAACAGCTGAAGTCCCCTTCGTACCCAAAACCAAGGTTGGCCGGATCACGGACTTCGTTGACGAGCGCGTCGGCGGATCCGGAATCCTGCGTGAATTCGGCCGGAAGGTCTTCCCCGACCACTGGTCCTTCATGTTCGGTGAGGTGGCGCTGTATTCCTTCGTCATTCTCCTGATGTCGGGTACCTTCCTGACCTTCTTCTTCGACCCGTCCATGGCAGAGACCCATTACTCGGGTTCGTACACCCCTCTGACGAATGTCGAAATGTCCGTCGCGTACAACTCGTCGCTGAACATTTCCTTCGACATTCGCGGTGGCTTGTTCTTCCGCCAGGTCCACCACTGGGCGGCTTTGCTGTTCGTGGCATCGCTTGGTGTACACATGCTGCGCGTTTTCTTCACGGGCGCTTTCCGCAAGCCGCGTGAAATGAACTGGGTAGTGGGCGGCGTCCTGCTCATCCTGGCCATGGCTGAAGGCTTCACCGGATACTCTCTTCCCGATGACCTGCTCTCCGGTAACGGCCTGCGAATCATCGACGGTGTCATCAAGTCCATCCCGGTAATCGGAACGTACATCTCGTTCTTCCTCTTCGGAGGCGAGTTCCCGGGTACGGCCATCATCGGCCGCCTGTACGTGCTGCACATCCTCCTCGTGCCAGCCATGATCCTGCTGATGATCGTCATCCACCTGTTCATGGTGGTTGTGCACAAGCACACCCAGTACCCCGGCCCGGGCCGCAACGACGGCAACGTCGTTGGTTACCCTCTCGGACCGGTTTACGCTGCCAAGGCCGGCGGCTTCTTCTTCATCGTGTTCGGTGTCGTCGCGCTCATGGCTGCGATGTTCACCATCAACCCGATCTGGAACTACGGGCCGTACGACCCCTCCCCCGTGTCTGCAGGTACCCAGCCTGACTGGTACATCGGCTTCGTCGATGGTGCCCTGCGACTCATGCCTGGTGTGGTCAACGACTTCCACTTCGAATACATCATCTTCGGCCACGTGCTGACGCTGAATGTGCTGCTGCCCGCGTTGGTTCCTGCCGGCATCATTTTCACGGTGCTGTTCATGTACCCGTGGATCGAACGCTGGATCACCAAGGACAACCGCGAGCACCACGTTCTGGACCGTCCGCGTAACGCTCCTACCCGCACTGCCATTGGCGTCGCAGGCTTCACCTGGTACTGCGTCATGTGGGCCGCTGCCGGCTCGGACCTCATCGCAACGCACTTCCACGTTGCCCTGAACGACGTCACGTACTGGCTGCGCACGCTGTTCTTCATCGGCCCGATCATTGCGTTCATGGTCACGAAGCGTGTGGCGCTTGCGCTGCAGCGCAAGGACCGCGAGATTGCCCTGCACGGCCGGGAAACGGGCCGCATCGTGCGCCTGCCGCATGGTGAGTTCATCGAAGTACACGCACCGCTGGACGACTACAAGCACTACAAGCTTGTGGGCTTCGAGTCGCCTTCCCCATTGCCGGCCGAACCGAACGAGCACGGCGTGGTCACCCCGAAGGAGAAGCGCCGCGCGGCGTTGTCCAAGTGGTTCTTCGAAGACCGTGTTGCCCCGGCAACCCCGGCCGAGCTTGAAGCCGCTCACGGACACGGCCACCATGAGGCCATCGAGTCCGCCGAAGAGCACAAGAGCCTTAGCCACTAGCTCCCGCAGATAGCACAAAGAAGGCCCCGTCCATGTGGACGGGGCCTTCTTTCGTTTGCGGGCTCAAGCGGCCGGTTCCCGGGCTTTGAGCTAGTGGGTACGGTACCCCGTGGATTGGCTTCGGGTGGACCGGACGCCCGGCCGCTGCAACGGGACCCACAACTTGTACCGGTCGGCACGGTAGTAGGACACGGAGTAGTCCACCATGGCACGGGCAACGAATGCGTGGCGCTGAATCTTGAGCAACGGAGTACCGACGTCTACGTTCAACAGCCGCGCCGTTGATGGTGAAGCTGCCGTCGCTTCGATCATGTCCTCTCCCCACTCCATCACCAACCCGTATTTCTCACTCAGCACGTTGTATAGCGAAGTGGGGGGCGCATCGTCCAGGAGGCCTGGCACGCGATGGGCCGGGATGAAGTTCTCATCCACGCTCATGGGTTCGTTGTCCGCGAGGAGGAGCCGGCGGAAGCGGACCAACGGCGTACCTTCCTCCAGCTGGAGTTCCCTCGCCAGGAAGGCGCTGGCTGCGATCTGTTCAAAGCTCAGGACCTTCGCTGCCGGAACCATGCCGCGGCGTTGCATTTCCTCGCTGTAGGACGTGAGCTTCACCTGGAGGTCCAGCTTCGGTTTGCGGACGAAGGTTCCCAATCCAACCACGCGTTCAATAACTTCCTCGCCGACCAGGGCGTCGATGGCCTGCCGCACCGTCATGCGGGCAAGTCCGAACCGTTCGGAAAGGTCCCGCTCCGAAGGCAACGCCGCACCGGGTTTGCACGACGCCGAGATATAGCTGCGCAGGATCTCGCGCAACTGAACGTAGATGGGAGTGCCGCTCTTGCGGTCGATCTCCCCCGCGATGCGGGATGCCTCAGCGGGCACAGCGGCCCCCGGCCACGAAATCTGTCATGAAATAAGCGTAGGCCAATCCACCGGCAGGTCTAGACCAGCTCGGCACTGTAAACGCGGGCGCCGTGTGGCGGCGCTACGCTTGTAGGGATCAAAATCGCAGTCGGCATCTGGCCGTCCGAGTCAAAGGAGCCGGTTTGCCCGAGCACAAAGCCATCGTCGCCGCAGAGATCGGCCTCCATGCACGGGCTGCCGCCGTGTTCGTGCGGGCTGTGACGGCCACGGGCCTTCCGGTGACGATCCGTAAGCCCGGGCAGCAAGCGGTGGATGCCCGGTCTTTGCTCGAGGTCATGACCGAGGATTTCGGCCATGGGTGCGAAGTGGTTCTGTCCGTCTCCCGAGAAGCGCTGCAAGCCGGCCGCACGCTCAATGAGGTCAACGATGCCTTGGCCGCTCTTTCGGCCGTCCTGGAGGCCGTAGAAGGGCAATGAGCGGGACAGCGCGCCTTCGACGCACTCCATTGTGACATCCAGATACAACGACGGCGGGCCCCACCAAATGGTGGGGCCCGCCGTCGTTGTTCAAGTGCTTCTAGTGCGCGTGGTCTCCACGGCTGTATTCGAAGACCCAACCGACCAAGGCCACGAGGGCCAGGCCAGCGGCGACAAACGTGATCCAGAAACCTACGGCAAGGCCAAGGAAGCCACCGGCACAGGCCAGGCCGAGGGCCAACGGCCACCAGCTCCAGGGGCTGAAGTGTCCCTGCTCGCCGGCGCCCTCGTGGATCTCAGCGTCCGGACGGTCTTCCGGGCGCATGCCCACTCGCTTGCCTGTGAAACCGAGGTAGCCGCCGATCATGCCTGCCAGGCCACCGACCAGGAGAATGCCGAGGGTTCCGACCCACTCGGACCAGTGGGTCAGGAAGCCGTAGGCCACCGCGACGGGGACGAAGAAGAAGGTCCCGGCTCCGAAGATCCATGATTCGATTTTCACTTGGCGTCCTTCTGATCAGCGTTGCCGAGTACCTTTGCTGCCGGCTCGGGGCTCTGTGCAGTGTGGTGCTGGGCGAGTTCCGGGTGGTGGAGGTCCAAAGCAGGACGTTCGGAACGAATACGGGGCAACGAGGTGAAGTTGTGCCGCGGCGGCGGGCAGGATGTGGCCCACTCGAGCGAAGCGCCGAAGCCCCAGGGATCGTCAACTTCTACCTTCTTGTTGCTGCGCCACGTGATGTAGACGTTCCAGAAGAACGGCAGGAGCGAGGCGCCAAGCACGAAGGACGAAATGGTGGAGAACTGGTTCATCCAGGTGAAGCCGTCCTGCGGCATGTAGTCCGCGTAGCGGCGGGGCATGCCCTCGACGCCGAGCCAATGCTGGATCAGGAACGTGCCGTGGAAGCCCAGGAAGAGGAGCCAGAAGTGGATCTTGCCGAGGCGTTCGTTGAGCATCTTGCCGGTCCACTTGGGCCACCAGAAGTAGAAGCCTGCGAACATGGCGAACACGACGGTTCCGAAGACGACGTAGTGGAAGTGCGCTACGACGAAGTAGGAGTCCGAGACGTGGAAGTCAAGCGGCGGGGAGGCCAGGATGATGCCGGTCAGGCCACCGAAGAGGAAGGTGACCAGGAAGCCGATGCTCCAGAGCATGGGGGTCTCGAAGGTGATCGAGCCTTGCCACAGTGTTCCGATCCAGTTGAAGAACTTCACGCCGGTGGGTACCGCGATCAGCATCGTCATGAAGGAGAAGAACGGCAGCAGCACCGATCCGGTGACGTACATGTGGTGGGCCCAAACGGTAACCGACAGGGCGGCAATGGCGATGGTCGCGTAGACCAGGCCCTTGTAACCGAAGATCGGTTTGCGACTGAACACCGGGAAGATCTCGGACACGATGCCGAAGAACGGCAGCGCAATGATGTAAACCTCCGGGTGGCCGAAGAACCAGAAGAGGTGCTGCCACAAGACAGCTCCGCCGTTCTCCGGGTCGAAGATGTGGGCGCCGAAGCGGCGGTCGGCACCGAGCGCGAAGAGCGCGGCGGCGAGCGGCGGGAAGGCCATGAGAACCAGGATTGCCGTCACAAGGGTGTTCCAGGTGAAGATCGGCATGCGCCACATCGTCATGCCGGGAGCGCGCATGCAGATGATGGTGGTAATGAAGTTCACGGCACCCAGGATGGTTCCGAAACCTGACAATGCCAGGCCGAAGACCCAAAGGTCTCCGCCCACGCCCGGGGTGAACGTCGTGTCCGACAAAGGCGCGTAGGCGAACCAGCCGAACGAGGCGGCACCTTGCGGGGTGATGAAGCCGGACACCGCGATGGTGGAGCCGAACAGGAAGAACCAGAAAGCCAGCGCGTTCAGTCGCGGGAAGGCGACATCGGGGGCGCCGATCTGAAGCGGCATGATGACGTTTGCGAAGCCTGCGAACAGCGGCGTCGCAAACATCAGCAGCATCACGGTGCCGTGCATCGTGAAGAGCTGGTTGTACTGTTCCTTGGTCTGCAGGATCTGCATGCCGGGCTCGAAGAGCTCGGCACGGATCAGCAGCGCCATGACGCCACCCAGGCAGAAGAACACAAAGGACGCGATCAGGTACATGTACCCGATGGTCTTGTGGTCAGTGGAGGTGATCCAGTTGACGACGATGCGTCCCTTGGACTTCGGTACTACCGGAGCGTCAAGGACTCCGGCGGATTGAGTGTAAGTAGCCACGTCGCTTCCCTTAATTCTTTGCGTTCAGGTTCGGGTTGCGGTCGTACTTCGAATCGAGAAGACCGGTGTTGCCGCTCTGGCGAAGCTGGTCCATGTGAGCCTGGAACTCAGCCTCGGAAACGACCTTCACGCGGAACAGCATCTCTGAGTGGTATTCACCGCAAAGTTCGGCGCACTTGCCGTCATAGGTGCCCTCCTTGGTGGGGGTCAACCTGATGTAGTTGGTCTTGCCCGGGATCATGTCGCGCTTCTGAAGGAAGGCGGGTACCCAGAAAGAGTGAATGACGTCGCGGGAGTTCAATTCAAGGTCAACGGACTTGTTGACCGGCAGGTACAAGGTGGGGAGCTTGTCCTTGTCCACGTTGTTGCCCGTGAGGTGCGCCTGGACGCCGGCCTCGTGAAGGTCTTCGGTGATGACCGGGCCCTTCACGTAGTTGAAGTCCCAAGCCCACTGCTTGCCGCGCACGTCAATCGTGACGTCGGCCGCCTGGGAGCGGTCATCGATTGCACGCTGGTCCTGGTCGGTGAAGTAGAAGAACACCAGCACCATGAACAGCGGAATGGTCAAATAAAAGACCTCCAGAGGGAGGTTGTAGCTAAGCTGCTTCGGGAAACCCGTGGTGCCCTTGCGGCGGCGGTAGGCGATGATGCACCAGACCAGCAGGCCCCAAGTAATAATGCCGACGGCGAGGGCGGCGATCCATGAGTTGACCCAGAGGTCCATGATCCGATCGGTGTTGCTGGTGGTTCCACGTTCCGTGGGCAACCAGCCTTTTTCTACCTCTGGTGAACATCCGGTCAAAACCAACGCGCCGGCTAGTGCCAAGCCAGTGATCGAGGTGATCTTTATGCGTCGGCTGCCGGTTCGGTTCTGCGAACTCACAGACGGCCCTTCCTCTTGTTGCTGCAGCCCGGCCGGCCGGAAGCCCACCGGGCACACTAAAGTTTTACTACCCGATGTAGAGCTTACCGCTACCAAGCGGTTTTCGCCGACATGCTGGCCCAGTGCGTCGGACCGGGTTCAACCCGTTCCTGAACTGGGCCAACAGCCTGCGAATGCCCGGGTTAGTGGAACGAATCGCCGCAGGCGCAAGACCCGCCGGCGTTGGGGTTGTCGATGGTGAAGCCCTGCTTCGAGATCGTGTCCTCGAAGTCGATGCTGGCACCGCTCAAGTAAGGCACGCTCATCTTGTCGACAACCACTTCGACGCCGTCGTAATCGCGGACGGCATCGCCGTCGAGCAGGCGCTCGTCGAAGTAGAGCTGGTAGATCAGGCCCGAGCAGCCGCCCGGCTGAACAGCGACGCGGAGCCGCAAGTCCGTGCGGCCTTCTTGTTCGAGAAGGCTCCGGACTTTACCCGCGGCGACATCGGTCAACTTGACCTCGTGCTCAGGAAGCTCGCCGCCCGCGAGCTGCGCTCCGGTGCTGTTTTCGTTGGTTGCAGTGCTCATTGGCCTACCTTCTTATGAAGCTCTTGGCGGCTGCGCCTTCGCGCGGCCTGCCCTTACCCAAATACGTGCGGGCTATAGCTACATGCTACGTCGAGCCGACGCATAGCTATAACTCCTAACGTAACCGGCCGGACCCTTACGTTGTTCCCGGTCGATGCAGGCGCGGGCTCAGAGGCCTTCCGTGTTCAACCGGGCGAGCATCAGCGCCTCAGCGAGCACAGCGTTGCGGAAATCGCCGATGTGGAGCGATTCGTTGGCGCTGTGGGCCCGTGAGTCGGGATCCTCGACACCAGTCACCAGGATCTGGACATCCGGATAGGTTTCCGTCAGATCCGCGATGAACGGTATGGATCCACCGATCCCCATTTCAACGGCGGGCACGCCCCATGCTTCACCGAGTGCCCACATCGCGATCCGGGCTGCAGCTGACGTTGTATCGGTGGAGAAGGCGTTGCCCCGCTCCCCCGGCACAAACGTCACCTTCGCACCGAAGGGCGCGTTCGCCTCCAGGTGCCTGCCGACTGCGTCCATGGCGGCATCGGGATCCTGCCCGGGAGCCAGGCGCAGGCTGAACTTTGCCCGCGCGGCGGGGAGCAGCGTGTTGGATGCGACGTCGACGGCGGGTGCGTCGATGCCGATGATGGACAACGCGGGCTTGGTCCAGAGCCTCGAAGCGATGCTCCCGTTGCCTGCGAGCCGTACGCCGTCGAGCACTGAGGCGTCAGCGCGGTACTGTTCCTCGTCCACGTCCTCTACGACGTCATCCTTGGCAACCAGGCCCTCGATGGCCACGTTGCCCTCGTCGTCGTGCAGGGTCGCGATGAGTCGGGACAGAAGGGTCGGCGCATCCAGTACCGGACCACCGAACATGCCGGAGTGCACGGCGTGATCCAGCACCCGCACTTCGAAGGTGCCGTCCACCAAGCCGCGGAGACTCGTTGTCAGCGCGGGAACACCGACTTTCCAGTTGCTTGAATCCGCCACAACAATGACGTTCGCCTCGAGGAGCTCGCGGTGGGTTTCGAGGAAAGTGCGGAACGTCGGCGAGCCCGCTTCTTCTTCGCCCTCGAAGAACAAGGTGACCCCAAGGCCGAAATCGTCTCCCAGCACCTGGGTTACGGCGGCGTAAGACGCCAGGTGGGCCATGATTCCCGCTTTGTCGTCGGCTGCGCCACGGCCATAAAGGCGGCCATCGCGTTCCTCTGCGACGAAGGGCTCGCTGTCCCACAAGGTCACATCGCCCGGCGGCTGCACGTCGTGGTGCGCGTAAAGCAGGATCGTTGCTTTGCCCGGCGCGGCGACGCGGCGCGCAACTATGGCAGGTCCACCGGGATTCCCGTCGGCCTTGTCGCAGCGCAGGATCTGGACGTCCTGGAAGCCCGACTCGCGGACCAACGCAGCAACAGCCTCGGCACTCCGCTCCAGCTCCGCCGGGTCAAAGCTGGGCCAGGCGATCCCAGGGATAGCGACCAGGGCTTTCAAACGGGTCATGGTCTCGTCGAAGGAAGCATCGATCGAGGACTTGAGCGCATCAACATTGATTGTGCCGGAGCCGCTGGAAAAGGTCTGCGGGATCTCCGCATTCATTGAAGTCATGGCGAAAAGACTACCTCCGCGAGTGGTGCCGGGGAACCGGACCGGGCGGCGTGGCGGGCCCATTCGGGGGGCGGCACGTCACGGCGACTTTGGCGCGGTTCCTGCGGGGTATTCTGTAGTGGTGTTTGGACGTAAAAAGGATGAGCCGAGCGCTCAAGACCAAGTAGACCAGCTTGCCGCCGACGCTGCCGTGAAAGGCGTTGGCAAGGGCGCTCCCACGCCCAAGCGCAAGGAACAGGAAGCGGCCCGTAAGCGCCCCCTCGTCCCGACGGACCGCAAGGCTTCGAAGGAAGCCGAGCGCATTGCCGTGCAGGATCAGCGCCAGAAAATGCGGCAGGCCCTGGACACCGGGGACGAAAAGTACCTGCCGCTGCGGGACAAGGGACCCCAGAAGCGTTTTGCGCGCGACTATGTCGACGCCCGTTTCAGCCTAGGTGAGTACCTGATGTTCGGTGCCCTGCTTTTCGTGGTCATCTCCTTCATCATTCCTTCAGGAAGCGACGCCCTGAGCTATATCCTGATCGGCTTCTGGGTCATGTTCCTCGCGGTCTTCGCGGATGTCTTCATCCTTTCCCGCAAGTTGCGCAAGGGCTTGACGCAGAAGTTCGGCGACGTCGAGCGGGGCACCGTCTGGTACGGCAGCATGCGTTCCCTGCAATTCCGTCGCTTGCGCCTGCCGAAGCCGCAGGTACAGCGAGGCCAGTACCCCGCTTAAGGCCCCCGATCCCCGAGGACAAGCGTCCGACGAAGCAGAAGGACCCTGGAACAGCTGTTCCAGGGTCCTTCTGCTTGACCGCACGTGGCTGTTCAGGAATGGTCCAGGTGTCTGGTTATCGGTTCCCTGCCTGGCGGCGACGCTTAACTGCGCCGTTTGGCCAAGGCCCTGTTGATGCCGGCGGCCCAGAATGGACCTTCGTAAAGGAATGCCGTGTAACCCTGCACGAGGGTTGCTCCGGCGTCGAGCCGCTCCTGGACGTCGGCCGCGGACTGCACTCCGCCGACCGCGATGAGCACAAGGCCCTCCCCCACCGCGGCCTTCAGCCGGCGCAGAACCTCAAGCGAACGCGCCTTGAGCGGTGCGCCGGAGAGTCCGCCGGCACCGCACGCATCCACTTTGCCCGGGTCGGTTACCAGGCCTTCCCGGCCGATGGTGGTGTTTGTGGCAATGATCCCGTCGAGCTTGAGGTCCAAGGCGAGGCGGGCGACGTCGTCAATGTCTTCGTCACTCAGGTCCGGTGCGATCTTGACGAGCAGCGGCACGTGGCGGCCGGCCGATTCGTCTGCGGCGTCGCCGACGGCGCGAAGGAGCGGGCGAAGCGTTTCGACGTTCTGGAGCAGGCGCAGTCCCGGAGTGTTGGGCGAGCTGACATTGACTACGAGGTAGTCGGCGGCGGGTGCCAGGCTGCGGGCACTGACCAGATAGTCCTCGACTGCGTCGTCGAGCTCGACAACCTTGGTCTTGCCGATATTGACTCCGATCACGGGACGAACCCCTGAATGGGTCCGCTGCAATGCCGCCCGAGCGGCCTTGAGCCGTGGGGCCACGGCCGCCGCGCCGTCGTTGTTGAAGCCCATGCGGTTGATGACGGCCTTGTCCTCGATCAAACGGAAAAGCCGTGGCTTCTCATTGCCGGGCTGCGCCTGGCCGGTGATTGTTCCCACTTCGACGTGGCCGAACCCCAGTTCAGCGAGGGCCTCGATTCCGTGGCCCTCTTTGTCGAAGCCAGCCGCAAGGCCAAAGGGCGACGGGAACGTCAGCCCGAAAGCCTCCGTGCGCAATGAGGGGTGCGGGGCCGTCATTTTGGCCAAAACGCGTCCTGCGCCTGAGCGGTGTGCGAAGCGGATCGCCTGGAAGCCGATCTTGTGGGCTTTTTCGGCATCCATCCAGGAGAAGGCCAGCTTGAAGAATGTGGGGTAAACGCGCATGCTCCTAGTTTTCCGGTTTACGGGTCGCGCACCAAACCAAGCGGGTTACCGGGCGGTAGCATGTACGAATGCCGAGCAATCCACGTGATGGAGTTCACTCCCAGGCAATCATCGAAGCCGATGTCATCGTTATTGGCGCAGGATTGTCGGGACTGGTCGCCGCTGCCCAAGCCTACGCCGACGGCAAACGGGTTGCCGTCCTGGACCAGGAACCGTCCGCGTCCGTCGGCGGCCAGGCTCACTGGTCCTTCGGTGGCTTGTTCCTGGTCAACTCTCCCGAGCAGCGGAGGCTGGGCGTCAAGGACAGTGCCGAACTCGCCTTGGGCGACTGGCTGGCGTCCGCGGCCTTTGACCGGCCGGAGGACTCGTGGGCCAGGTTGTGGGCGGAGGCCTACGTGGATTTTGCCGCCGGCGAGAAACGCCGCTGGCTGAGATCGCTCGGCGTGCGGCTCTTTCCGTTGGTGCAGTGGGCTGAGCGCGGCGGCTACGGTCCCCAAGGCCACGGCAACACGGTCCCGCGGTTCCACGTCACCTGGGGCACGGGACCCGGCGTCGTGCAGCCTTTCCTGGCAAAAGTGAACGAAGGCGTGGCCCGCGGAAGGATATCCCTCCACTTCCGGCATCGCGCCACGGAAATGACGACGACGGCGGGCGGCGTCACCGGGGTCGGCGGCGAGATCCTTGGGGCGTCCGGCGCCGGACGCGGCGAAGCATCGTCCCGGACCGTCGTCGGGCGCTTTGAGGCGACCGCCGGAGCCATCATCGTGACGACCGGCGGCATCGGCGGGAACCACACTTTAGTGCGGAGGCAATGGCCCGACGGCGGTGCGCCGGAACATATGCTGAGCGGTGTACCCGCCTCCGTTGACGGCGCGTTTCTGGCCGCCGCCGCAGCCGCAGGCGGCAGGCTCATCAATGGCGACCGCATGTGGCACTACCCCGAAGGTATCCACAACCACTCCCCAGTGTGGCCTTCGCACGGTATCCGCATACTCCCCGGTCCGTCGGCGCTGTGGATTGACGCGACGGGCCGGCAGTTGCCCGCCCCGCTATTTCCAGGCTTCGATTCACTGGGCGCCCTCCGGCACATCCTTGCGGGCGGACACGGACATTCATGGTTCGTGTGCAACCGCACCATCGCGCTGAAGGAGTTCGCCCTGTCAGGCTCCGAACAGAACCCGGACCTGACTGACAAGGACATCAGGCTCCTTGTTTCCAGGCTCAACCCAGGCAGCGATTCACCATTGCGCCTCTTCCTGGACCGTGGCGTGGACTTCCTGCACGCCGCGACGGCCACCGAGCTCGCCGCGAAAATGAACGCGCTCACGGGTTCAGCGCTGATAGATCCCGCCCAGCTCGATTCACTCATCCACGATCGGGACGTGCAAGTGGCAAGCGGACTGGGCAAGGACCCGCAGCTCGCCGCGATCCGCGCGGCGCGGCGTTTCGCCACCGACAAGATCATGCGAGTGGCGCCTCCGCACCGGCTCACCGACCCGGAGCACGGCCCGCTCCTGGCTGTCCGGCTCTCCGTCCTGACCCGTAAGAGCCTCGGCGGACTTCAAACGGACCTCCGTTCGCGCGTGCTTGACGATTCCGGAGTTCCTGTCCCCGGCGTGTATGCGGCGGGTGAGGCCGCCGGTTTCGGCGGAGGAGGAATCCATGGCTACCGGGCATTGGAAGGGACGTTCCTTGGCGGCTGCCTGTTCTCCGGACGTGCAGCCGGGCGCGATGCCGCGGCGAGTGTCTAAGCTGTTCCCATGGAGTGGCAGACCGATATCCTCGGTGCGGACTTCGAGAGTTGCGCCTTCGAGGCGGCCGGACCTGATGGCGTCGTCCGGCGCGCAACGCTGGTCCGGCATGTCCCGCGCCAGGGCGCGGACAGCCCGGGTGGCTTTCCCCCGTCCGCCAACCGTTCGGTCCTGTTCCTGCACGGATGGAGCGACTACTTTTTCAACGTCGCCTTGGCGGAGTTCTGGACGGGACAAGGCTTCCATTTCTACGCGTTGGACATGCACAACCATGGCCGCAGCCTGCAAGCGGACAGGCCTGGCGGTTACGTTGAGCACCTGAACGATTACGACGCCGAAATCAGCAAAGCCATCGATATGATCCGCTCTTCGGATGGGCATGGGCAGGAGCCCGGCTCGTTGACCCTGATGGGGCATTCCACCGGAGGCCTCGTGGCCGCTTTGTGGGTCAGCAGCCACCCCGGCTCCGTCCAGTACCTCGTCCTCAATAGCCCGTGGCTTGAAATGCACGGAAGTTCCGTGGTCCGCCGCGCCGCCCAGACCATGGTGAAGCCGCTGGCACGCTTCCGGCCCACGACCATCCTGCGCTTGCCCGAACGCGGCTTCTATTACCGCAGCATCAGCAGCTCGGCCGAAGGCGAGTGGCTCCTCGACGATAAATACCGCCCGCCTTTGGCTTTCCCCATGCGCGCCGGTTGGCTCAGCGCGGTCCTCAGCGGCCACACGAGGGTAGCCCGGGGGCTGAGAATAGACATCCCGATCCTGGTCTTGATTTCCGGAGCGAGCGCCAACGGCATGGTCTGGCAGGAGTCCATGCGGCATTCGGACGCCGTGCTGGACGTCAACACCATGGCCGTCCGAGCCATGACCCTTGGCCGGACCGTCACCCTGGAACGGGTGGACGGCGGCCTCCATGATGTCTTCCTGTCGGCCGGCCCGGTGCGCGCCGATGCCTACGACAGGCTAGCGCGTTGGATTCACGGGTACATTACCAACGAGCCGCGGACAGAACCTCCGGCAGGCTACGAACTTGGACAAGCGGGGGAAACGCCATGACCACTGAACTGGGGGTGCCGGTCTGGCAACATGACTTCCTGGGCGGTGGTTTCGAGGCCTTGGAGCTGGAACTTCCACCGGACGAGGAGGGTCCGGTCTGCGCCACCCTCGTCCGGCAGGTCCGCCCGCTCGCTACGCAGACGGCGCCGCACGGACTCTTGGATGCCTTGACGGCATTCACTCGACGACGGCGCCGGCGCGACGTGCCCGTCACCCACGGGCCGCCGAGGGTGGTGCTGTACCTCCACGGCTGGGCAGACTACTTCATGCAGACAGAACTGGCCGAGTTCCTCGGCGCCTCGGGTTTCCATTTCTATGCCCTTGACCTGCGCAAGTTCGGGCGGAGCCTGCGGCCGGGCCAGACTCCCGGCTACACCACCGATCTCTCGGTCTATGACGAAGACCTTGACGCCGCCCTTCGTGCCATCCAGCAGGATGTTGCCGAACTGACGGGTAGCGCGGAGGTACCCACCGTCCACCTCCTGGCCCACTCTCTGGGCGGACTGATCGCGGCGCTGTGGGCTGACCGGAATCCTGGCCGTATTGCCACCCTGACGTTGAATTCGCCGTGGCTGGAACTCCAGGGCAGCAGCCTGATCCGCAGCATGGCGATGCGTCTGGTGGAACCGTTTGCGCGTACCGATCCCAAACGGCCCTTCCGTTTCCCTGAGATGCCGGCCTACTGGGAAAGCGTCAGCAATCTGGCCCACGGCGAATGGACCCTGGATCCGGAATGGAGGCCCCGGGCTTCCTTCCCGATCCGTGCAGGGTGGACAAAGGCAGTCCTGGCCGGGCACGCCGCCGTCGAACGCAAACTCAATATCGACGCTCCGGTGCTCGTGCTGCTTTCCGGCCGGACTCGGATCCAGGCCGAGTGGACCGCGGAGCTCATGCGCGTCGACGCCGTGATCGACGTCGAGCAGACTGCCCGCCGGGCGCTGGGCCTCGGGCGCCGGACGGCGGTTTTCCGCTATCCAGGTGCCCTTCACGATGTATTCCTGTCACGGCGTACCGTCCGGCAGCAGGCCTACCGGGACGTGGCCATCTGGTTGGCATCCTATCCGGACTGAGCGGTTTCACGGCGCGCTCGTGTTAACACGGTGCGCTCGCGCTAAGTCGGTGCCGCGTTCAGCGGGGTGCCGCAGCGTCGACCGCGCCTCCGTAGCGGCGGTCCCTTTTGGCATAGATCTCGACGGCGTCCCACAAAGTCCTGCGGTCGACGTCGGGCCACAGGGTATCCATGAAGACGAATTCCGCATAGGCGGATTGCCACAAGAGGAAGTTCGAGAGGCGCTGCTCGCCGGAGCTTCGCAGGAACAGGTCCACATCCGGAAGATCCGGCTCATCGAGGTATTTCTGGATGGTCTTCTCGGTGACGGAGCCGGGCTTGAGGCGGCCATCAGCGACATCCTGGGCAATCGCGGCTACGGCGTCGGCGATTTCAGCGCGGCCGCCGTAGTTCACACACATGGTCAGGGTGCACGTGTCGTTGCCGCGCGTGTACTCCTCGGCTTCTTCCAGCTCCTTGATGACCGAGCCCCAGAGCCTGGGCCGCCGTCCCGCCCAGCGGATCCGCACGCCCCATTCATCAAGCTGATTGCGCTGCCGACGTAGCACATCCTTGTTAAATCCCATGAGGAAGCGCACTTCTTCAGGAGAACGGCGCCAGTTTTCGGTGGAGAAAGCGTAGACGCTGACGTACTTGATGCCCAGTTCGATCGCGCCCGCCATCACATCCAGCAGGGCCGGCTCCCCGGCTTTGTGACCCTCAATGCGCGGGAGTCCACGTTGGTTCGCCCAGCGGCCGTTGCCGTCCATGACGATGGCCACGTGCTGCGGTATCAGTTCTGCAGGTATGGCCGGCGGCCTGGCGCCCGAAGGGTGGTGGTAGGGGGCCCTCACCGGGGTGGTCCGCGCCGTTGCCGTCTTCTTTTTTCCCAGTGCCACTTTCAGCTTCGCTCCACATGTTTGAGGGACTTCAATGCTCGTTCAAGGTGCCATTGGAGGTAACTCGCCACCAATCCGGCGGCCTCGCGGCGATGCAAGGATTCGGACACATCCGCCGTGGCCCAGTCCCCCGTCAGCAGCGCACCCAACAAGACGACGGTCTCGGGAGCGGGTGCCGGCGAGCCGGGCGGCCGGCAATCGTTGCAGATCATTCCGCCCAAGGGAGCGGAGAAGGCTGTGTGCGGACCCCTCGCCCCGCAGCGGGCGCAATCCGTGAAACTGGGCGCCCAGCCGCCGGTCGCCAAAGCGCGGAGCAAGTAGGAGTCCAGAATGAGCTCCGGCGGGTGGTCGGAACGGCTCAACGCGGCAAGTGCCCCGACAAGCAGGTTGTACTGGGCGGTTCCCGAATCGGCGTCGGCGTCGGTCAGCTTTTCTGCCGTTTCCGTCATGGCGGCGGCAACGGTGTACCGGGAGTAGTCGGCGGCGATCGAGCTCCCATAGGCGCCCTTCGCGACAGCCTGGGTGACGATGTCAAGAGTGCGGCCGGAAACGAGTTGCAGGTCGGCAACCATGAACGGCTCCAGCCGGGCACCGAACCGGCTGCTGGTCCGCCGTACGCCCTTGGCAACTGCCCTTACTTGTCCGTGGTGCTTTGTCAGCAAAGTGATGATGCGGTCCGCTTCGCCCAACTTGTGGGTGCGCAGCACTACGGCATCGTCCCGATAGGACCGCGCTGCAAACGACGAAGGATTGGCCACAGTTAATCTTCGCACCACACCGGACCTTCTCGGGGCCGGCGAAGCCGTGCGGCGCCGTGTTGACGACGCCGCACGGCAAATGGCTATGCCCGGACGGACCTGATGGCCCGGTTGACGGCAGAGATGACTGCCTTGAGTGCCGCGGTGCTCGTGTTGGGATCGATACCGACTCCCCAGAGGACCCGCTCGCCCACGGCGCATTCAACGTATGCTGCGGCAGTGGCGCTGCCACCTTCGGAAAGGGCATGTTCGGAGTAGTCCAGGACGCGGACGTCCACGCCGTCTTGACGCAGGATGTCCAGCATGGCCGCGATCGGGCCGTTGCCCGTGCCGGTCCGCTGGACCATCGTGCCGTCAATGCGCAGGGCCGCATGCAGGGTCAATTCGCCGGACTCATCGGTCTCGGTGCGGATGGAACCCAGCGAGTAGCGTCCCCACTGGCCATCGGCCGTGCTGGCCGGCAGGTACTCGTCCTGGAACATGGCCCACAACTGGGCACCGCTGACCTCGCCGCCCACAGTGTCGGTGCGGTGCTGGATGACGCCGGAGAATTCGATTTGTGCGCGACGCGGCAGGTCGAGGCTGTGCTCGTTCTTGAGCAGGTACGCCACCCCGCCCTTGCCGGACTGCGAGTTGACGCGGATGACGGCCTCGTAGCTACGGCCCAGGTCCTTGGGATCGATCGGCAGGTACGGAACCTGCCAGGTGAAGTCATCCACGGCCTTGCCAGCGGCGGCGGCGTCCTTCTCGAGGGCTTCGAAGCCCTTCTTGATGGCGTCCTGGTGCGAACCGGAGAATGCCGTGAACACCAGGTCGCCACCGTACGGGGAACGCTCGGGAACGGGCAACTGGTTGCAGTACTCGACCGTCCGGCGGACTTCGTCAATGTCCGAGAAATCGATCATCGGATCCACGCCTTGGACGAACATGTTCAGGCCTAGGGTGACTAGGTCCACGTTGCCGGTACGCTCGCCGTTGCCGAACAAGCAGCCTTCGATGCGGTCGGCGCCGGCCAGGTAGCCCAACTCAGCGGCGGCAACACCCGTGCCGCGATCGTTGTGCGGGTGGAGGGAGATGATGATGCCTTCACGCGGGTGCAGATTCCGGTGCATCCATTCGATGGAGTCGGCGTAGACATTGGGCGTGGCCATTTCCACGGTGGCGGGCAGGTTGATGATGACCTGCTTGTCCGCGGACGCTTCGAAAACGTCGGCGATCGCGTTGCAAACACGTGCTGCGTACTCGAGCTCGGTTCCGGTGAAGGACTCCGGCGAGTACTCGTACGTGATGTGTGTGTCCGTGAGGGTTTCCTCGTATTTCTTGCACAAGCGGGCACCCTGGAGGGCGATGTCCAGGATCCCGTCCTCGTCCTGGTTGAACACGACGCGCCGTTGCAGGACCGACGTGGAGTTGTACAGGTGGACGATGGCCTGCTTGGCGCCGACGAGGGATTCGTAGGTGCGTTCGATCAGGTGCTCGCGCGCCTGGGTCAGGACCTGGATGGAAACGTCATCCGGGATGTGGCCGCCTTCGATGAGCTGCCGCACGAAGTCGAAGTCTGTCTGCGAAGCGGACGGGAAGCCGACTTCGATTTCCTTGTAGCCCATCTTGACCAGCAGTTGGAACATTTTCAGCTTGCGGGCCGGGCTCATGGGGTCGATCAGTGCCTGGTTGCCGTCACGGAGGTCCACTGCGCACCAGCGGGGAGCCTTGGTGATGACCTTGTCCGGCCAGGTGCGGTCCGGCAGCTCGACATTGATCTGTTCCTGGAAAGGCAGGTACCGATGAATGGGCATTCCGGAGGGCTTTTGTGCGTTGCGCATGACTTGGGGCCTTTTCTCTTAATCTTTGATGGAAGATTGGCCGGGCATAGCTAACTCCGCAGCGAGGGTTGGCCTAGCGAATGATCGCCTACGAGGCCCCGCCGCGGCAGCTAAGGAGAAGCATTCCTGCACGCACCATTTCACAGTAACACGGGTGCGTATGATGACAATGCAATACCAGAAGCAACGTCCACTATGCAGACGCGTGAACGGTAGTGAGCCGGTTCCGCTCGTCGTCCGAAGGAGTTCTTGTGCCACAGTCGGGGATCACACTGTCCAACATCGATGAAAGCGTCAGGCCGCAAGACGACCTTTACCAGCACGTCAACGGGGCGTGGCTGAAGTCGACGGTCATCCCGGACGACCGACCGCTCGAGGGAACCTTCACCGCGCTCCGCGACGGCGCGGAACTAGCAGTCAAAGCGATCATCGAGGAAGCTGCAGCAAAGGGCGAAGACGCCAGCGGCATCGAGCGCAAAGTAGGCGGGCTCTACAACAGCTTCATGGATGAGGAAGCCACCGAGGCCAAGGGCATGGAGCCTATCCGCGCCCGGCTCGCGGAGGTCTTTGCCACGACGTCGCCGGCCGAAGTGGTGGCCCTGACGGGGCGCCTGTTCCGCTCGGATGTTTCCGGCCTCTTCTCGATCTATCCCGCTCCCGACGCCGGGAACCCGGACCGGATCCTGTTGTACATCGGCCAGGGCGGCCTGGGCCTTCCCGACGAATCGTATTACCGGGACGAGAAGTTCGAAGGCATCGTCAGCGCCTATGCGAAATACGTCGCCAAACTCTTCGGCCTGGCGGGCATTCCCGACGCCGACACTGCCGCGGCGCGCGTCGTCGCCCTTGAGAAGGCCCTTGCTTCGCACCACTGGGACAACGTCACCCTGCGCGATCCGCAGAAGACCTACAACCTCAAGACCGCGGAAGAGGGCCGCGAACTGTTTCCACACCTTGACGCATGGTTCGATTCGGCCCGCATTGAAGCGGACAAGTACACCGAGCTGGTGGTCAGCACCCCGGACTTCTTCACCGGTGCGTCCGCCCTTGTCGAGTCCGAGTCCCTTGCCACGTGGCAGGAGTGGCTGGCCCTGCGCGTGCTCAATGCCGCCGCCCCTTATCTTTCGTCGGCGTTCGTGGACGCAAACTTCGATTTCTACGGCACCACCCTGAGCGGCACTCCACAGAACAAGGACCGGTGGAAGCGGGGCGTCGCCGTCGTCGAAGCCGCCCTTGGGGAGGCGGTAGGCCAGATCTACGTGGAACGCCACTTCCCCGAAGGCTACAAGGCCAGGATGCAGACGCTGGTTGCCAAGCTGATCGAGGCCTACCGCGAGAGCATCACGGCCCTCGACTGGATGGGCGAAGACACCAAGGCGGAAGCGCTGAAAAAACTTGAGGCCTTCCGGCCCAAGATCGGTTTTCCGGACAAGTGGATCGACTATTCCGCCGTCGAGATTGACCCGAGCGACCTTTTGGGCAACGTCGAGCGGGCACACAACGCCGACGTCGACCGTCACCTCGATGAGGTCGGCAAGCCGGTCGATCTCGACAAGTGGCTCATGACCCCGCAGACCGTCAACGCGTACTACCACCCGATGCTGAATGAGATTGTCTTCCCCGCCGCGATCCTGCAGCCACCTTTCTTCACGGCGGAAGCTGACGACGCGGTCAACTATGGAGGCATCGGCGCCATCATCGGCCATGAAATCGGCCACGGCTTCGACGACCAGGGCTCCCAGTTCGATGGAGGCGGAGCGCTGCGGAATTGGTGGAGCGAGGAGGACAGAAAGGCGTTCGAAGGACTGGCGGCAAAGCTCGTAGCCCAATTCGACGCCCTTGCCCCCTACGCCGCCCTTGAGCACAAGGTCAACGGGAAGCTCACGCTCGGCGAAAACATCGGCGATCTCGGCGGCCTGACCATTGCCTACAAGGCCTACCTCTTGAGCCTTGACGGTGCTGAGCCGCCGGTCCTTGAAGGCCTGACCGGACAGCAGCGCTTCTTCATGTCCTGGGCTGCCGGCTGGCGCCAAGTCATCCGTCCCGAGGAGGCCATCCGGCGCGTCGCTACGGACCCGCACTCCCCCAACGAGTTCCGAACGAATGCCATCGCCAAGAACCTGGATTCGTTCCATGAGGCGTTCGCGGTGGAAGCCGGGGATGGAATGTGGCTGTCGCCTGAGGACCGCGTCAGCATCTGGTAGGCAGCAGCAGCAGCTACCTCGCGACGAGTGCCGGGTTGACCGCCTGGCATTTCACGTCGCCTGCGGTCTGCTTGACGACGTCGGCCGGTACGGAGGCAACTCCGTACTTGGTTCCCGAATCGAAGTCACTGCCGATATAGACCTGGACTCCCACGATGCCGTTGGATGGTTCGACTTGCGAGGCCGGGATCCCCAGGAGATTCGCGACATCCGGCGCAACGTCGGCATAGCCTGCCCCGTAATACACAACGGTCTTGGGAACGGCAGCCGCGAGGAAGTGTGCGGCTTTCGTGAATCCGCCGCCAACCAGGGCGGCGGCGATCTCCTGGCCGCGGGATGCGATGCCTGTTCCGTCGGCAACGGTCACTGTCTGAAGGGCCTTGTCATAGGCGGGAACAGGCGGAGCGCTCGGCGCTGGCGCCGCGCTGCCGGACGGTGCCCCCGAGGCCGCAGGCGAGGGACTGGCCGAGGGAGCGGCCGTAGCCCCCGGGGTGGTCAGGTCGAGGTTCGCGCGCATGGCTGCGAACAGCTGGGTGGCCTGCGGTTGAACCAATTCGAGCCTGTTGGGATCGACGGCGGCGGGCTGGGTGGGAACCGACACGAACGCGACCTTGGACAAGTCAACGTCCTTGAGGCGGCTCCCGATGGTCAGGAGCGACTGGACGGACGCCAGGCCTTCGTCCACGGTCAGGTTCTTTGTCACGGCATCGGCAATGGACAGCAGGCTCTGCGGATTGCCCAGCGTGCCATCAGACTTGATCTTCCGGGTCAGCGAGGAGAGGAAACCCTGCTGCGCCTGGATACGGCCGAGGTCGCTTCCATCGCCAAAACCGTGGCGGGTACGGAGGAAGGCCAGGGCTTGTTCCCCTTGGACGCTCGATGTTCCCTTGGGGAGCCGGAGTCCGGAATCGGGGTCGTAGACGGCGTCGCTCACGCACACGTTGACTCCGCCTACGGCGTTGGACAGCTCCTTGACTGCGTTGAAGTCAGCCATCATGAAGTGGTCGATTTGCAGTCCCGTGAGCTTGTTGACTGTGTCCACGGCGCAACCGATCCCGGCTTCTGCCATGGCCGAGTTGATCATGACGTTCGAGTGGGGTTGATACACGGTATTGGTCTTGGGATCAGTGCATGACGGGACATTCACCAGGAGGTCACGGGGAAAGCTCGTGAGGCTCACTCTCTTGTTGTCCGCTGAAATGTCCAGCAGCATCATGACGTCTGACTGGCCGTAACCGGTGGAATCCTGCGTTGAACCGTATTGCGAGTTCTTGCCGTCCCTCGTGTCGGACCCGAGGATGAGGATCTGCAGGCGGTCCGTTGCATCGTTGGCCGCGGCTTCGGTTCTCGTGGCGCCCGCCGACAACGGTGCTTTGCTGATGTTCGATTGCAAGCGGATGACCCAGTAGGCGGCGAAAGCGATACCGGCAACCAACAGCACTGACACCGTCACGGCAGTGACCTTGAGCCAGAGCGGGAGGCCCTTCGGAGCATTCATGTGGCGGGGGGTGCCGGGAGCTTCCCCGTGGCGTGCAGCGCCGCGGGCACCAAGGGTGCCGGGCTCTTGTACGCGTGCATCGCGACGTCGCACGACTCGCTCAACCTTTCCTCGGAAAATGGGATTCGGACCATTTTACGGGCCCAAACTGGGAAATTCCCCAGCGGTTAGAACCCCAGCTTCACGAGTTGCTTCGGGTCGCGCTGCCAGTCCTTGGCCACTTTCACGTGCAGGTCGAGGTAGATCTTGGTTCCCAGGAGGGCCTCAATGCCCTTGCGGGCGTTCGTTCCGACTTCGCGCAGCCGGCTTCCGGCCTTGCCGATGATGATGGCCTTCTGGGACGGGCGCTCAACGTACAAATTGACCCGCACGTCGAGGAGCGGGTTGTCTTCGGAGCGGCCCTCGCGGGGCAGGATTTCCTCCACCACCACGGCCAGGGAGTGCGGAAGCTCGTCGCGGACGCCTTCCAGTGCTGCTTCCCGGATAAGTTCGGCGACCATGACGGCCTCCGGTTCATCGGTGAGTTCACCGTCCGGGTAGAGCGGCGGAGAAGGCGGCATGTGGCCGATGAGGACGTCGGCGACCGTATTGACCTGGAAACCGTCGGTCGCTGAAACCGGAACGATATCGGCCCAGCCTTGCTCGCCGAGGACTTCGCGGCCCAACGCGGCTACAGCCAGGAGTTGCTCGGTCAGGGCCTGGCGGTCAACAAGGTCGGTCTTGGTGACCAGGGCGATGATGGGCTTGCGTCCCACCGCGGCGAGCTGGGCTGCGATGTACTTGTCGCCCGGTCCGATCTTCTCGTTGGCGGGCAAGCAAAAGCCAATGGCGTCCACTTCGGAGAGGGTGTCCGCGACGAGATCGTTGAGCCTCTTGCCAAGGAGGGTGCGCGGGCGGTGGAGGCCCGGAGTGTCGACAAGGATCAGCTGCGCGTCGTCCCGATGGACAATGCCGCGGATCGTGTGCCTGGTGGTCTGCGGTTTTGCCGAGGTGATGGCCACCTTCTGGCCGACCAAAGCGTTGGTGAGGGTGGACTTGCCGGCGTTGGGACGCCCCACAAGAACCGAGAATCCTGCGTGGAAGCCGCCGAAGTCCTGATCGGCGTCGAACTTCTTATTGTGCTTGCTCACGTGGAACTCCCTGTTGCGTTGTGTCGGCCTCGTCGAGAAGGTCTTCAAGGTCAGTGTCTTCTTTTGGAATGGCTGCCGCAATGATATGGCTGACCCGGTTTCGCCGGCCTTCCAGCCTATCGGCTTTCAAGGAGATCCCATCCACGTGCACCGCGCTGCCGACGATGGGCACCTTGCCCAGGGTCTTGGCCAGGAGGCCGCCCACGGTGTCCACTTCGTCGTCGTCGAGGTCAACGTGGAAAAGTTCGCCGAGGTCGTCGATGCTCATCCGCGAACTGACGCGGTACGTGCCGTCACCAAGGTCAGTGACCTCGGCATCGTTCGAATCGTACTCATCGACGATCTCCCCCACGATTTCCTCAATCAGATCCTCCAGCGTCACCAGTCCGGCCGTGCCGCCGTATTCGTCAATGACGACGGCGACATGCGTGGACTCTTGCTGAAGCTCGCTCAGGAGGTCGCTGACAGGCTTTGATTCCGGAACGAAGCGGGCCTCGCGGGCTATGGCGTCAACGTCTTGGCGGACTGATGGTTGTTCGGGGCGATGCAATGCGGCAGCGACGTCCTTCAAATAGAGAATGCCGCGGATCTGGTCCGCGTTCTCGCCGATGACGGGGATCCTTGAGTACCCGGAACGGAGGAACAAGGCCATGGCCTGCTCCAGGCTGGATCCGGACTCGATGCTCACAATGTCCGTTCGAGGAACCATCACCGAGCGCACCAAGGTGTCGCCGAAGTCGAAGACCGATTGGATCAGTTCGGCCTCGCTGTCCTCGATCATGTCGGATTCCGTGGCCCTGTCCACGAGTTCACGGAATTCTTCCTCGCTGAAGAATGCTTCGTCGCCGCTGGGCGCGCCGGGCGCTACCGTACTGCCGATCGCAACGAGCCAACCAGGAATGGGACCCAGGATCCAGCACAGGAACCTGATGAGTGGTGCCGAGTAGCGAACCACCCCGCCCGAGTGGGCGCGTCCGAGTTGACGGGGCGAGACGCCCACCAGAACGAATCCAATGACGGCCATGATGCCTGTAGCCGCCAATCCGGCAAGCCAAACGTTCTCGAGGAGGCTGTGCATGACGACGGCGACGGCCACTGCTGCCGCCATCTCGAACCAGACACGCCAGAAACGCAGTGCGCGAATGTGCGCAACGGGCTGGGCGAGGATACTGCGAAGCGAATTTCCCCTGCTCTTGACGATGGCTTGCTCCGCGTCGTGCCGCGGCAGGAAGGTGAAGGCAGCTTCAGCCGCGGTCAGCAGGGCGACGAAACTGAGGAATACCAACGCCATCCCGACCAGGATGAGCGAGGTCACAGCATGGTCTCCATGGGGGCGTCCTTGCCGAGGAACGCGGACAGCAGCTCACGCTGCAGGCCGAACATCTCTTCCTTTTCCTCCGGCTCCGCGTGGTCGAAACCGAGGAGGTGAAGGATTCCGTGCGTGCAGAGCAGGAGCATTTCATCCTGCGTTGAATGACCGGCGTTGCGCGCTTGAACCTCGGCTACCTGCGGGCAGATGGCGATGTCGCCCAGCATGCCCTGTGGAGCCGGCTTGCCGGGAGTACCTGGAGTCAGCTCATCCATCGGAACAGACAGGACGTCCGTGGCGCCGGGTTCGTCCATGAGCTCGATGTGGAGCTTTTCCATGGCGGGCTCATCCACCAGGAGGATGGAAAGTTCGGCCTGCGGGTGAATGTAGAGCCGCTCGAAGATGAAGCGCGAAAGCGTCACCAATTGTGCCTCGTCCACCTGGACGCCGGACTCGTTGTTGACCTCGATGCTCATCGGTGTTCTCCCCGTTTGTCATGGATGGGCGTGTGCTGGGCACGCACCCGGTGCTTTTCGTCCCACTTGCTGTAGGCGGACACAATGTCAGCGACGAGCCGGTGCCTGACGACGTCGGAAGCGTCCAGCATCGTGAAGTTCACGCCGTCGATCCCGCTGAGGATCTCCTGGACGATGCGCAGCCCGGAAGTGGCGCCGAAGGGCAAATCCACCTGGGTGATATCCCCCGTGACAACCATCTTGGATCCGAAGCCCAAACGGGTCAGGAACATCTTCATCTGTTCCGCCGTGGTGTTTTGCGCCTCATCGAGGATGATGAACGCGTCGTTGAGCGTGCGGCCGCGCATGTACGCAAGCGGTGCTACCTCAATGGTCCCGGCAGCCATGAGCCGCGGAATCGATTCCGGATCCATCATGTCGTGCAAAGCATCGTACAAAGGACGCAGGTAGGGGTCGATCTTGTCGCTCAACGTTCCCGGCAGGAACCCGAGGCGCTCACCTGCCTCGACGGCGGGCCTCGTGAGGATGATGCGGCTGACTTCCTTGAGCTGCAGTGCCTGGACGGCTTTGGCCATCGCCAGGTACGTCTTGCCGGTGCCCGCAGGGCCGATCCCGAAGATGACGGTGTTGTCATCAATGGCATCGACATAGTTCTTCTGGTTGAGCGTCTTGGGCCGAATGGTGCGCCCGCGGCTCGAAAGGATGTTGTGGGTCAGGATTTCCACGGGGTTTTGCAGCGATTGGCTCCGCAACAAGGAAACAAGCTGCTGGAGCACGTCCGGGGTGATGACTGTCCCCTTGCCGACCAGGCCACGGACTTCCTCCAGAAGCCGCATGATCCTGGGAACGTCGCTTGACGGTCCGCTGAAGGAGAGCTCGTTGCCGCGCACGTGGAAGTCGACGCCGGGGAACTGGGCTTCGATGTAGCGCAAGGCCTCGTCATGGCTGCCAAGGGTCTGAACCATCTGATCCGAGTTGTCGAAGATGACAACTTCCGTCCGGGCGCCCGGGACAGAGTGGGGAAACTCGGCCGGACCTGTCTCAACGCTGCCGGCCTTGGGCCGCCCGTTCAATGATTCTGTCATAGTGCTGGCCTCGCGGCCTGTGCTCCTCCGGCTTGGTGATGTCCATCGATTTTCTCCGATGTCCGTCTGCTGGATGGGCGCAGGATCGTGGGCCTCGGATTGCTTTCAATCCTACGCCAGCCAGTCTCCGGGATGGGTCCGGACCGTGCCCGGCGGGGCTGCGGACGGCGGATTCGTGCCGCTTTGGTATCAACTCGGCATCGACCTCGTATCAATCGGATTGCAGTTGTCCGCCCGGGTATCGAAACGCCAGCCGGGGCCCCGGAGACTATGACAAGCTGATTCATGGGCAAAAATGCCCCTGTGCCCGGGCGCCGGGCGCATGACTCCCCCGCGCTACAGCGGCCGAACACGATCAGGAATCCAAAATCACCAGGCCAGCCGTCACCCCTCACGGCACACGCATCCGGAAACGTTCCGCGATGCTTGTGACCGCCTTGACGGCTGCCTTGTTCCTGTCGGGATGCATTGCCGATCGCACTGGACAGGGATCCACGACGCCGGTCCCCACCCCGACCGCTGCCCTGCAGACGGCCCCCGACAGCAATGCTCCGCTCGAAACGACCCAGGCCTCCAACAAGATCCCCGTGTACTGGATCGGGCGCAGCGACACGGACACCTTCCTGTACCGCGAATTCCGTGACAACCCAGGCAACGAGAACCCCATCACCACGGCGCTGCGGATCATGATGTCCCAGAAGCCTCTGGATCACGATTTCTTCACTCCCTGGCAGAACCCTGGCAGCCTGGCGACCTCGATTTCCGGTAAGAACGTGGTCACGGTCGATGTTTCCCGCGACGCGTTCAACTCCAATCTCGATGCCGGGATGGCACAGCGGGCGGTCCAGGAACTCGTCTATACCGCTACCGCTGCGGCCGCAAGTTCGGGCCTGATCGATTCAGGACAGCAGATCAAGGTGACCATCCTGGTTGACGGGCACACGGACTACATGGCATTCGGCCAGGTCAAACTCGGCGATCCGATGGTCCGCGACGCCTCCATGGTGGCGCCGGTGTGGATCATCGACCCGCAGGAGGACCTGACCTTGCCTTCCGGTCCGGTCAAGTTCAACGGCCGAAGCACGGACCCCTCGAAGAAGCTGCATTGGCAAATCCTTCGCGAGAACTCAAACGGCGACAAGTCCTCGTACCTCGCCGGGCAGGTCACTGCCTCGACCGTTCCGGGACAGGGTGGAACCTTCAGCTTCACAGTGGGGCTCGGAGCGGGCCGCTACGAATTGCGGGTCTCCTTGATGGGACCCAACGACGCGGACATCGCGACTGATACCCGTACTTTCACCGTTCGCTGAGGACGTCCGCTGATCTAGGACGTGCTGCGGGCTACCAGCGCCCCAGGATGTCACTGGCGAGCACGACGGCGGCAGGACCCGCCGTCGACGAGCGAAGCACGTGGTGGCCCAAGAGCGCGGTGACGGCGCCGACATCGCTGAGCTTCGTCACTTCGCGCGGTGAAATGCCGCCCTCCGGGCCGACAATGAGCAGCACTTCCCGCCCAGCCCCGGCATCGGCGTCGGAAACCCCGCCGTGCCACTTCTCCAGGACCTCCCGTAGCGGACGTTTCGCGTCCTCGTGCAGGATGATCGCCAGATCGGCGGCGGCAACGGCCGCAGCCAGGCCGGAGCCGTCGACGGCGGCACGCACCTCGGGAATCCACGCGCGCCGCGCCTGCTTGGCGGCTGCCGTGGCGACAGATTGCCATTTCGCGTGGGCTTTGGCCGCCCGGTCACCCTTCCAGCGCACGATGGAACGTTCCGCCTGCCAGGGCACGACGGCGTCGATCCCGAGTTCCGTAGCCGTTTCGACGGCGAGCTCGTCCCGGTCGCCCTTCGCGAGGGCCTGGACCAACACGAGCCGTACGGCTGGCTGGTGTTCCTCCTGGACGGCGGAGGCAACGACCGTCAGGGTTCCCTGCCCGGATTCGGCCACCGTGCCCGTGAGCCGTTTGCCGGCACCGTCGGCGATATCGACGGCTTCGCCGATTTCCAGGCGCTTGACGGTGACAGCATGCCTGGCTTCGGCGCCGTCAAGCATGAAAGAGTCGCCAGGCCCGAGCCCGTCAAGCGATCCGGCAGCTGTGAAGAATACGGGGTTGCTCACCGCTACAGGTTACCGAGCTTGTCCCGCAGCTTCGCGAACATACCTCCACTGGCCACAAGCTTGCCTTCGGTGAACTGCTCCCCGCGCAACTTGGCCAGTTGGCGAAGCAGGTCTTCCTGTGCGGCGTCGAGCTTGCCGGGCGTCTCAACGTGCAGGTGCACCTTGAGGTCTCCCCTGCCGTAGCCGCGGAGATGGGTGACGCCCAGCCCGCGCAGGGTGATGACTTCGCCGGACTGCGTGCCGGACTTGACGTCGATTTCCTGGGGACCGTCGAAAGTCTCAAGCTGGAGCTCGGTACCCAGCGCCGCGGCGGTCATGGGGACGCTCAGCGTGGCGTGGAGGTCGTCGCCTTCCCGGATGTAGGTGGAATCGCTGTTGACCCGGATCTCCACGTAGAGGTCGCCGGGAGGCCCGCCTGCGGGGCCTGCTTCGCCTTGCGACGACAGCTGGATGCGGGTCCCGGTAGCGACGCCGCCAGGCACCTTGACGGTCAGCGAACGGCGGCTACGGATGCGGCCCTGGCCGTTGCACTCATTGCAAGGATCCTTGATGATCGAGCCGAAACCTTCGCACGATCCACACGGCGCGGCGGTCATGACCTGGCCGAGGATCGAGCGCACGGCCCGCTGGACCTGGCCCGAGCCGCCACAGATGTCGCAGCGTTCCGGGTGGGTGCCCGGTCGGCAGCATGAGCCTTCGCACGTGGGACAGATGACTGCAGTGTCCACTTCGAGCTTTTTGTTGACACCGAAGACGGCTTCGCGCAAGTCGATGCGGACACTGATCAAGGCGTCCTGCCCGCGGCGCATGCGTGATGCTGGGCCTTGCATGCCGCCACCTCCTCCGCCGAAGAAGGTGTCGAAGATGTCCTGGAAGGCGAATCCCTGGCCCGCGTAGCCGCCGCCGAAACCGTTGTCGGTCCCGTTCTCATTGCCGGTGGCGTCGTAGACGCGGCGCTTCTGTGGGTCGGAGAGGACCTCGTAAGCGTGGGTCACCGCCTTGAATTCCTCTGCAGCGCCAGCCCCGGGGTTCACATCGGGGTGCAGCTTACGTGCGAGTTTGCGGTAGGCCTTCTTGATCTCCTCGCCGGTTGCTTCCGGCGAGACGCCCAGAACGTCATAGTGACTGCTCAAAGTCGGTATCTCTTCCTTGTTTACGGTTCCACTGCGTTTCTTGCGGGGCGGTTTCCAGCCGAGGCCGTCAGCCGCCCAGAATGCGGGAAAGGTAGCGTGCGACGGCACGGACGGCCGCCATGGTGTTGGGATAGTCCATGCGGGTGGGTCCAAGAATGCCGATCTTGGCACTGCTGCCCGGACCGTAGCCCGTGGCAACCACCGAAGCCTCGGAGAGGCCGTCGTAGGGGTTTTCGCGGCCGATGCTCACCGTGACGCCCCGGGGGTCTTCCGCCATGTCGGACAAAAGCCGCAACATGACCACCTGTTCCTCAAGCGCTTCGAGGACCGGACCGATGCTCAGCGGGAAGTCCACGTTGGAGCGGGCCAGGTTTGCCGTGCCTGCCATGACCATGCGTTCGTCGCGGCTCCGCTCGGCAAGCCTTTCCAGGCCGTGGGCAAGGGCGCCGGCAAGGTTCCGAAGCCCCGGCGGGCACAGGGCAACCACCGATGGCAGCACTTGCGGCATGAGGTCGAGCTGGGAGCCGGCGATGCTTCCAAGGAATCGCGCCCGCAAGGCCATGAGTTCGTCGTCGGTGGTGTCCGTCGCTGCGTGCACAACGCCCTGTTCCACCTTGCCCGAATCGGCGATCAACACCGCCAGGACCTGGCGCGGTGCCAAAAGGACAAACTCAATGTGCCGGACGCGCGCGCGGCTCAGGTGCGGATACTGCACGACGGCGACCTGGTTGGTCAGTTGCGAGAGGAGCCGGACGGTGCGCTCAAGGATGTCCTCGACGTCGTCAGGTCCCTCAAGCAAGGAGTGGATGGCCCGGCGCTCGGCGGCCGAAAGTGGTTTGACCTCGGAAATACGGTCGACGAACAGGCGATAACCCTTGTCCGTGGGAATGCGGCCGGCGCTCGTGTGCGGTGCGGCAATGAGGCCTTCTTCTTCCAAGAGGGCCATGTCATTGCGGATGGTTGCGCTCGACACTCCCAGATGGTGCCGTTCAACCAAGGCTTTGGAACCGACCGGCTCGCGGGAGTGAACGTAGTCCTCCACGATGGCGCGTAACACTTCAAGCTTGCGTGGTTCGCTCACTGCCCACCTCCAATCAACATTTCAACAGTTAGCACTCAACATGCCCAAGTGCTAACAAGTCTAGTATGAGCCACCTCGTTGTTAGCATTGGTACCGCTCGCGGCGAACATGATTCCCGCGCGGTCCTGCGCAATGCCACGGACCGTGACCGATCCCCTAGCGCAAAGTGGTGTGAAGACCGTGTCTTACGACAATTGGGGCCCGCAAGACCTCTCCTCGCCTGCCAAACGGCAACTGCCTGAGGTTCCTGTTGAACGCGGAATGGTTCTCGAAGACGTCCAGTCCGGCTGGGTCGGGGCCGTGACCAGGGTGGAGAAGTCCGGAGGCATGCACATTGTGGTGCTGGAGGATCGGCGGGGAAAGGCCAAGTCGTTCCGGCTTGGCTTCGGATTCCTGCTGGAGGGACAAGCCGTGAAGCTCCTGCCGCCTGCCCCACGCCCGGCCGCCGCCAAGGGGGCGGCGCCAGCAGGCAGGACAGCATCAGGATCCGTCCGAGTCGCCGGCCAGCGGGCCCAAGTCGCCAAGGCGAGCCGGATATGGGTGGAAGGCAAGCACGACGCCGAACTTGTGGAAAAGGTGTGGGGAGATGATCTCCGGGTGGAGGGTATCGTCGTCGAGCCGTTGCATGGCGTGGACGATCTCAAGGCGGCAATAGCCGCATTCTCCCCTGGCCCGGGCCGCCGTCTCGGGATCCTTGTGGACCACTTGGTCCCGGATTCGAAGGAGTCGCGGATTGCTGCCGACGCCATGATGCTGCCGGGCGCCGCGGGAAACGTCTTGATCGTGGGACACCCCTACGTGGACGTCTGGCAGGCAATCCGGCCCAAGGTGTTGGGGATCGAGCAATGGCCGACCATCGCGCGGGGCACGGATTGGAAGACCGGGATCCTGAAGGCGTTCGGCTGGCCGCATGAAACGGCCGAGGACGTCGGACTGGGTTGGCAGAAGCTGCTGGGCGCCGTCCACAGCTATGCCGATTTGGAGGCGTCTCTGCTCGGTCGCGTGGAGGAAGTGATCGATTTCCTGACCGTTCCGTGATGAATTACCTGCGTAGGGGACAGCAGTTGGTCGGCTGACTGCGTGCCAAGCAAGTATTCTGGGACAGCAACACTGCACCGATAGACACTCGAAGGAAGAAACTGTGGCAGACAACGCTCCTGACGATCGGGACGGCACCTCGGGCCAGTCCCAGTACCACGGCGTTCCTGCCAACGCGCTGCCCTTGACCGCCTCGGAAGACCGGCAGTGGGCAACCCTGGCGCACTTTGGAGGAATCCTCGGCTGCGTGCCTTCGCTCCTGATCTACCTGATCTTCCGCGAGCGTGGCCCGTTCACGGCCCAGGAATCCAAGGAAGCGCTCAACTTCACTTTGCCTCCGACGATTGCCGCCGTGCTCGCAAACATCCTGGTCCTGCTCCCGGTGGTGGGAAACCTGTTCGCGGTTTTGGCCACGGCGATTTGGGTCGCAGTGACCTGCTTCTCGGTGTCGGCCGGAATCCGCGTCAACCACGGTCAGCCGCACCGCTACCGCTTCAACCTGCGCTGGATCAAGTAGCCGGTCCTCGCGGCGGATGCCTATGTAGCCTCCCGCTCCGGGCGCTGACGCCTGCCGCTAGTCCGGAAGGATCCGGCGGACCACGGCATCGACGAGTAGCCGGCCCTTGAGGGTCAGGACCAGCCGTCCCTGGAAGGCCGCTGCGGGTTCAACCAGGCCGTCGGCAATGAGGCCTGCAACGGCGTGGCGGCCCACCTTGTCGAGCGCGTCGACTTGAAGCCCGGTGCCGAGGCGCGCCTCCAGCATGATGCGTTCCACTTCCCGGGTTCCGGCGTCGAGCGTTTCCCGTCCAGCGGCCGGCGAGGCCCCGCTACCGAGTCTGTTGGCATAGGCGGTGGGGTGCTTGACGTTCCACCAGCGGACGCCGCCCATGTGGGAATGCGCACCGGGTCCGATGCCCCACCAGTCGTCTCCCCGCCAGTAGGCAAGGTTGTGTTTGCACGCCTGTTCGGGCGTACGGGACCAATTGCTGACCTCGTACCAGTCCAGACCGGCGGCGCTGATCAGCTGATCGGCGAGTTCGTACTTCGCGGCGTGGTCGTCGTCGTCGATCCCGGGAACCTCGCCGCGCCGGATCTGTGCCGCCAGCTTGGTGCCTTCTTCCACAATCAGCGCGTAGGCGCTGATGTGGTCCGGACTGTAGGACAAGGCAGTCTCCAGGGAGGTCTGCCAATCAGCCATCGACTCGCCGGGAGTGCCGTAGATGAGGTCGAGGCTCACGGCAAGGCCGGCGTCGCGCGCCCATTGGACCACCAAGGGGACGCGGCTGGGTGTGTGTGTACGGTCCAGGACCTTGAGCACGTGAGGGACTGCCGACTGCATGCCGAAGGAAATCCGCGTAAAGCCGGCATCCGCGAGCAGCTGGAGGGACTCCGGCGTCACGGAGTCCGGATTCGCTTCAGTGGTGACTTCGGCTCCGGCTTCCAGTCCCCAGTGCCCGACGGCGGCCGTCAGGATGCGTGCGAGATCTTCAGCAGGCAGGAGGGTCGGCGTGCCGCCGCCGAAGAACACCGTGCTCAGGGGCCGCTGCGGCAGCCCGGAGGCTTCCATGGCCCGGACGGCGAACTCCACTTCCGAAATGGCGGTGGACGCGTAGGCGTCCTGGGAGGCGCCGCCGCCAAGCTCAGTGGCGGTGTAGGTGTTGAAATCGCAGTATCCGCAACGCACGGCACAGAAAGGTATGTGGACGTACAGTCCAAACTTGCGCGAATCGACACCGTCGAGCACCTGCGGAGGCAAGATGCCGTCCGCAGGTGCAGGATCCCCCAGGGGAAGAACGCTAGGCACGGAACTCCCTCCGGGGCCGTTCTGTGCCCGCCTGTACCGCAGTGTTCCGGGCGGACAGCCGCATTACTTCTTGGCCTTGTCCTTGGATTCGTCGGTGGTCAGCGCTGCGATGAATGCTTCCTGTGGAACTTCCACGCGGCCCACCATCTTCATGCGCTTCTTGCCTTCCTTCTGCTTTTCCAGAAGTTTGCGCTTACGGGTGATGTCACCGCCGTAGCACTTGGCAAGGACGTCCTTGCGGATGGCGCGGATACTCTCGCGGGCGATGATCCGGGAGCCGATGGCGGCCTGGATGGGGACCTCGAACTGCTGGCGGGGAATGAGCTCGCGCAGCTTGCCTGTCATCATGACGCCGTAGGCGTAGGCCTTGTCCCGGTGGGTGATAGCGCTGAAAGCGTCAACCTGCTCACCCTGGAGCATGATGTCCACCTTGACCAGGTCGGCAACCTGCTCGCCGTCGGCCTTCCAGTCCAGCGATCCATAGCCGCGGGTCTTGGACTTGAGGATGTCGAAGAAGTCGAAGACGATCTCGGCCAGCGGCAGGCGATACCGGATTTCCACCCGGTCTTCCGAGAGGTAGTCCATGCCGCCCATGACCCCGCGGCGGCTCTGGCACAGCTCCATGATGGCGCCCACAAACTCATTGGGAGCCAGGATGGTGGCAGACACCATTGGTTCGCGCACCTCGGCGATTTTGCCCGTGGGGTATTCGCTGGGGTTGGTGACGTGCAGGACGCGTTTGTCCTCAAGCGTGACCTCGTACTCAACGTTGGGAGCGGTGGAGATGAGGTCGAGGTTGTATTCTCGCTCGAGGCGTTCACGGGTGATTTCCAAGTGCAGCAGGCCCAGGAAGCCCACGCGGAAACCGAAGCCCAGGGCGGCGGACGTCTCCGGCTCGTAGACGAGCGCGGCGTCGTTGAGCATCAGCTTCTCGAGGGCATCCCGCAGAACGGGATAGTCCGTGCCGTCCAAGGGGTACAAGCCGGAGAAGACCATGGGCTTGGCATCGGCGTAACCGGCCAGGGATTCCGAAGCGGGCTTGGCCAGGTTGGTCACGGTGTCGCCGACCTTCGACTGGCGGACGTCCTTCACGCCGGTGATGAGGTAGCCTACCTCGCCGACGCCCAGCCCTTTGGAGGGAGTGGGTTCCGGAGAGCTGACACCGATTTCCAGGAGCTCGTGGGTGGCGCGGGTGGACATCATCTGGATCCGCTCGCGTGGGTGCAGCATGCCGTCCACGACACGGACGTAAGTGACCACACCGCGGTAGGTGTCATACACGGAGTCGAAGATCATGGCGCGGGCCGGAGCGTCCGGGTCGCCGACAGGGGCTGGAAGATCGCGGACGATCTTGTCCAGGAGGGCCTCCACGCCGACGCCGGTCTTGCCGGACACGCGCAGCACATCCTCGGGATCGCCGCCGATCAGGTTGGCGAGTTCCGCGGCATACTTTTCGGGCTGGGCGGCCGGGAGGTCGATCTTGTTGAGCACCGGAATGATGGTGAGGTTGTTTTCCATCGCCAGGTAGAGGTTGGCCAAGGTCTGGGCCTCGATGCCCTGGGCGGCATCCACCAAGAGGACCGCGCCTTCACAGGCCGCAAGGGAACGGGAAACCTCATAGGTGAAGTCAACGTGGCCGGGGGTATCGATCATGTTCAGGGCGTAGCTGGTGCCGTCGAGTTCCCAAGGCATGCGCACAGCCTGGGACTTGATGGTGATGCCACGCTCGCGTTCGATATCCATGCGGTCCAGATACTGGGCCTTCATGTCGCGGGACTTAACGACGCCGGTGTACTGCAACATGCGGTCGGCCAGGGTGGATTTACCGTGGTCGATGTGGGCGATGATGCAGAAGTTCCGGATGATGGCCGGATCTGTCGCGGCGGGCACCGGTGCGGTGCGGGCCATGGGAGACACGCAGGGTCCTTACTGTCGATACTCACACGGCCGGACTCCGGACTGGTCTGGACCATTCCGGCCGAAGCCGCATATCTGAACTAATAGTCTCCCATGAACATGACGCGGCTTGTGCACTGTGATCGGGCGCCGTCGCAATGTGGGAGACGTATGTGCACGACTTGTGTGCGAGGCGTTTTGTGCGACCCGGCACGGCAAGGGAAAGTACGGTAGTTCCATGGCACCGGATACACATTTGCTTGGCAGACTACTCAGAGGCTCCCTGGGCTACCTCCGACGGATCATCGGATCCCCGGCTGGCACACCCCCTCACCGGTCCCCGAAGGCCGGGGCCCCGGCGAAGGCGGGCCAAGCCCGGAGCGCAAGCACCGGCGTCGGGCAGCTCTCCCGCTCCTACCCGGGCGACTTCCGCGGCGCCGTGGCTCCGCGGTACTGCCCTAATCCGGACGGCAAACCGGACCCCGGAGAGATCGTGTGGTCTTGGGTTCCGTACGAAGAGGATTATTCCCAGGGCAAGGATCGCCCGGTCCTGTTGATAGGGCACGACGGCGCGTGGCTGCTCGGGCTGATGCTGACCAGCAAAGACCACGACAACGGCCGCCGTTCAGATGACTACGTCGACATCGGAACTGGGTCCTGGGACCCCCAAGGCCGGCCCAGCGAGGTCAAGGTAGACCGGGTGGTTCGCATCAATCCGGCGGACGTCCGGCGCGAGGGTGCTGTCCTCGACAAGCGCGCTTTCCAAGTTGTGGCCCGTCGGCTCAACGGGCAACACGATTCGGCGTAGACCCGAAATCCCCGGAAAAGGGCCGAGTCTGATAATATTTATGGCTGTGTGTCCGTGCAGGTCGACGGCCACTCATGGTTGGCTGCCATAGGCATCCCCACGCCGCTCAGTCGATGGCCAACCTGAAAACCCTCTAGACCATTTTCCGCATTAAAAAGAGAGTTCACACACGTGGCTAATATCAAGTCCCAGAAGAAGCGCATCCTCACCAACGAGAAGGCTCGCCTGCGTAACAACGCCGTCAAGTCTGAGCTGAAGACGGCCATCCGCGCCGTTGCCACCGCCGTTGAGTCCACGGACAAGGATGCCGCTGCAAAGGCTCTTGTTGCTGCTAGCCGTAAGCTGGATAAGGCTGTCAGCAAGGGCGTTATTCACAAGAACAACGCTGCAAACCGCAAGTCGGCGATCTCCAAAAAGGTCAACGCACTCTAAGGTTTATCCAGTTCGACTGAGCTGAACGTGAGGCCGGCACCCATTTGGGTGCCGGCCTCGCGTCTTTAAGATTCGAGGCACGCCGGCGGACGGGCGGGGCTTACTGACGACGCGGAAAATGCCTATCGACCCAGGTATTCGGGCGTCGCCAAGCATTGCGCGTAGCGCCCGACAGTCTGGGTGTCGCGCGGACCTAGCGTCCGCGGGCCGAGGTGGCAATGACGGTGACAGCGTGCTCCACCGCGTACACAGGATCCCGCGAGAGGCCCTTCACTTGGGCGTCCGCTTCAGCCGTGACCTGGATGGAACGGATCAGGCCCTCGGGAGTCCAACGGCGAACGTCGCGTTGGGCCTGTTCCACGAGCCATGGCTGCATGCCAAGCTGCTTGGCGATCTGTGCCGACGATCCCTGGGCGCCGGCTACCTTGGCCAGGGTGCGGAGCTTCGCGGCGAGGGCGGCTACCAGTGGCACCGGGTCAACCCCGGTGGCGAGGGCATGCCTGAGGCTGGACAGCGCTTGCGGCCCGTTGCCGGCCATGGCGGCGTCAGCAACCTTGAATGCCGTGGCTTCCACGCGGCCACCGTAGTAGCGTTCGACGGTGGCTGCGTCCACCGTGGTGGTGGCGTCCGCGATGAGCTGGTTGCATGCCGCAGCGAGTTCGGAGAGGCTGGCTCCGACTGCATTGACGAGGGCTTGGACGGCTTCCGCTTCGATGCGGCGGCCGCCTGCCTTGAATTCCGAGGCGACGAATGCTGTTTTCTCGGCGTCCTTTTTCAAGGGTTGGCAGTCCACCACCGGCCATCCGGAGGACTTGATGGCGTCCAGGAGTTTCTTTCCGCGCACCCCGCCACCGTGGCGAAGGACCAACACGACGTCGTTCTCCGGTTGGGCTAAGTATTTCAAGGCATCGGCAAGGAAGGCATCGGTCATGGACTCGAGGCCCTCGATCTCGATGAGTTTTGCCTCATCGAACAGCGACGGCGTGACCGCCATTGCGAGGGAACCGGACTCGTAGCTTCCGGCATTGAGCTTGCTGATTTCCACTTCCGGTGCTGCGGCACGCACTTGCGATCGGATCCGATCCATGGCCCGGATTCCGAGGTATTCCTCAGGGCCGGTGATGAGCACTACCGCGGATGGGGTAACGTCCCGCCAGCTGGCGGTGTTCGCCGCGGAAGTTTTAGCCTTGGAGACCTGGGCAGCAGCCAATGTTGCTTCCTTCCAGAAGGGTTTTGCAGAATTCCAGTCTCCCACGTTCAGCGGGTCCATCGGCGACGAAGAGACGACTCCCCTGCGGCTATGAGGAGCACCAAGCGGCCGTGCAACCACAGTACGGCGGAGACCACCCGCGTCGGATGCAAGACCAGCCACACAAGCAGGACTGTCCCAACAGACCAGAGACTCATGGTGGCGATTCCAGCGGGACCTTCCGGCCACGGCAAGGACGCTCCGGGAAGCCCGGCGAAGAACCTGGCGATTGCCGCCACCATTCCCGCGCTGGCCCCGGCAACGGCTATCGGAACAATTGCAAGCCAGGGAAGCAGCGGGACAAGGGGGACAGCAATGGTTCCCAGGATCGTCACGGGTGCGACAAACGGAGCAACTGCGATATTCGTCAGCAATGAGTGGCTGGAGAACTGCGGTTGCAAGGCTACGATGACCGGGCTGCACAGAAGCTGCGCCGCCAAGGGGACGGCAACGGCGGACGCTAGCCAGGAAGGTACCCAAGACGGAGCCCAGGAAGCGATAGGCCGTGCCAACAGGACAATTCCCAGGGTAGCGAGGACGGACAAGAGGAACCCCACACTCGTACCAAGTGAGGGATCCAGGGTGAGAAGCCCAGTGACCGCGAGGCACAGAAAGCCCAGGCTCCTGCCCTGCCGGCCGCTACTTAGCGCGGTGAGGCCGATAGCACCCATGACCGCTGCCCTCAGGACGCTTGCGTCCGGCCCCACCATCATGACAAAGGCCGCCAGGCCACCAAGGGCCACGATTGCCGCGACTCCCCTAGCAAGCCTAAAGCTCCTTGCCAGTAGCACCAGGCCGCCAAGAATGAGGCTGCAATTTGCGCCACTGACCGCGGTGAGATGGGTGGTGCCGGTGGTTTTCATCGCCGTCTCCAGGCTTTCGTCCAAGCCAGTGGTGTCGCCCGTGACCATTCCAGGCAGGAGACCGGCGGCGTCGCCCTGCAACCACTCGGCGGCGGAACTGAATTGCCTTTTCAATTGGGCGGGACCGTGGGGAATGTCGGCAGGTCCTTGCGTCGGGTGCCTTGCTTCTGGCTTGTTCTGTGTGTCTGGCTTGTTCTGTGTGTCTGGCTTCCGCTGTGAGTCCGGCCGCATGGGTGGGGTGGCGGCGGCAAGAACACCAGCCTCGACTTGTCCTGGCTTTGCAGGCTTCAGTTTTCCGGCTGTTCTTACCTCCTGTCCCGTGACAACCTGCCCCCAGCCTTCGCCTCCGGTCAGCAGAATTCTGGTGCGGGAGCGGATCAGCATGCCGTCGGCCGCAATATCAATCACTTCGGCCGGCACGGCCCACCGTCCCGATCCACGGGAATCCGTGCCTAACTCGCGAGGATCACCCACGATCAACACATGAATGACCACCGAATCGCGCGCCGCTGCAACGTCGGCAACCGGTCCGTCGTCGCGCTGTCCGGCTTGCATTGCGGCGTGGGCGGCCACGGCCGCGCCGAACAAACACGCAACGGCCAACGTGGCAGGAAACGTCCTCAGGCTACGAGGAGCCCTGGCCCGAGTGGCGAGAAGAAGACACGCGGCGAGGGCCAAAGCCACGCACACAACTCCCGTCCAGAGGGAAGGTAGATAGGCGGCCGCAAGGGAGACAGCCCACGTGAGAACGGCAGACGGGGCCAGCCGAAGGTCTACGCGGCCGGGGCTCAGCTTGACTCCGCTCACCCTAGACCGTCACCAAGGGCAGAAGCGATTCCATCATCTTGGGACCAACACCATCCACGGCATCGAGGTCCTCCACGGCAGCGAACGGGCCGTGCTGCTGCCGCCATTCGACAATGCGTTTGGCCAGGACGGGGCCGACCTTGGGCAAGGCGTCGAGCTCCTCGGCCGTCGCGGTATTGAGGTTGACTTTTCCACCGCCAGAAGTCCCGGTTCCCGCGCCACCGGCTGTGGGCGCACCGCCAATTGGCCCCGCAAGCTGTGACGGAACAGCCTCCCCCAGCCGCGGAACATGAATCTTCGCCGAGTCCTCCACGATGGCGGCAAGGTTGAGGCTGTCAAGCTGGGCAGTTGTATCCGCACCACCAGCTGCGGCGATCGCGTCGAATACCCGCGCACCGGCGGGCACCCTGACAATCCCGGGGTTCTTCACGGCACCCGCCACGTGGACTATGAGGAGTTGGGCTCCATCGGGTGATTCCAGGTCCCCATCGACACCGCCATTTCTACTTCCCGCGCCCGCTTCGGGATTTCCTCCCGCATGTGAACTTCGAACGAGGGGCTCAACCATCGGCTGCCCGGACCAGGACTGCCAGAAGAACCAAATCACCAGCAACAAACAAGGCAAAGCCAACAACACGGCTACCCGCCATGGAGTGCGCCACCGAAGCCTCGATGGAGGTCCTGCCTCTTCGGACACCCCTTCGGTGCCTGACTGCTCCCCCACATCGTCCATAGCCGGTCCGGATGTCATCAAGGCCTGCAATGGAAGCAGAGGCTCCGTTTTGTTGACGTGGCCAGGCTGAGCCTCGGCCTCGTGGTCCGTCGGTGACGCAAGACGAGCAACGAATCGGAGCCGGGCGGCACTCGCAGCATCATCCGCGGGTGAGGCTCGGTTCCTACGTGGCATATCCACGAGCCTAGAAGGTCCGAGCCCGCAGCAGCAGCCCGGACCGGTGCTATGTGGACAGGCCCGCCGCAGAGTGCTTGTGGAGGATAAGTGGGCACAGGAGAACGCCCATCTCGGGACTCATAACTGGAAGTAGTGGTTTCTCCGGGGTTTGCGGTGGGGGTCGGTGTGCGGTGGCGGGATGAACCAGGGCACGCCCGCTTGGACCTGGATGTGCCAGTCTTCCTTGTGGATCAGGTGGTGGTGATGGCTGCAGAGCAGCGTCCCGTTCGCGGCGCTCGTGACTCCGCCGCGGGACCAGTACTCGATATGGTGGGCCTCGCACCAAGGGGCCGGCATGGTGCACCCGGGGAAGGCGCAGCCCTTGTCCCGCGCGGTGATGGCCTTGCGGATGTGCGGCGGGAAGATCCGTGAGGCCCGTCCGATGTCCAGGACCTGGCCCTCGCCGCCCAGGACCACGGGGATGATGTCGGCGTCGCAGGCCAGTTTGCGCACCGTGGCGGCCGGGACGGGCCCGGTGAACGTGAAGGACCCGGTGCCCAGACCTCGCCCGGGTTGCCCGGGGCGGTTGGGTACGCCAAAGAGTGCGGGGTGGCCGGGCCGGGAAGGCTGCCCGTCTTGTGAAGCTTGCCCGGTCTGCGGATCCCGGTGGTCCTGGGGGAAGAGGTCGCGGTGGTCGATGGTGGCCAGGATCTGCGGGCGGTGGCCGCCCGTGGCGGGCAGGGATCCCGTGGCCAGGGCGAGCTTGCAGGCGCCGACCAGACCGTCCAGGAGCTTCTGCGCCCGCGACCGCCGGTCCGGCGCCCCGGCACTCCCGGACGACTCGCCGGATGAATCGCCGGACGAATCGCCGGACGACTCGCCGGATGGTCCCCCGGACGAATCGCCGGAAGGCTCCGCGCAGACCTGAGCTGTGCCCTGGGTTGCTGCGCCCTGGGGTGTGCGGGTTCGGGGGTTGGTGGCGGTGTTCATGACCGTGAGCAGGTGTTCGTATTGCTCGGTGGTGGCGAAGATCTCCACATGCAACAGGCCGTGTTTGGGGCGGCGCAGGAACGCTCCCTGGTGGTGGCGGAGGGATTCTTCGGACGGTTCCGGTCCGTCCTGGTCGATCGCCTCGATCCAGCGCCGGGCCACCCTGGCCAGGAAGTCCTGGTCGTTTTCCTCCGCGGTGCGGGCCAGGGCATGTTCCATCTCCGTGGCCTTCTCCGGGCTGCACAACGGACGCACCTTCGCCACGGCCATCGTGATGATCCCGGCCGAGCGGGACCCGATCACCCCGGACGCCAGCGCCGCGGCGGT